>DASTKD010000257.1:0-9750 GCA_035716135.1 Ktedonobacteraceae bacterium | reverse complement strand
CTGTCACTACCCCATGCGAGGGATTACGCCGAGTTGTTGCAGCATACCCAGCGCATCAAACTCGCCCCAGCTTTCGA
Source organism: Ktedonobacteraceae bacterium (assembly GCA_035716135.1). Lineage (GTDB taxonomy): Bacteria > Chloroflexota > Ktedonobacteria > Ktedonobacterales > Ktedonobacteraceae > CF-113. The sequence goes on along the minus strand of DASTKD010000257.1, from coordinate 9,673 downwards.
CGCTCTTGCCGTTCGAGAGAAGGGTGATGGTGATGCCAGTAACGACTACCTCTTTACCGGTAGGTGGAATGCCCATCAATTCTCCCGTTTGTGCGCCGCGAGCAGTCCAGCGCAATACAACAGTATCTCCCTCAGCAATGACATCCTCAATGGTGAAATGCGCTTCAGGGAAAGCGTTGTGGTAGGTCGTAGCAAACTGCTTGAAGCCCTCAGGGCCGTAAAGCGTCTGGACGGAATTGTGAAAGACGAAATTCGGGGCTACCATCTCATCCAGCACAGCAAGATTTTTGCCGTTCCAGATTTCCTCGAAGAGGTGAGTGGCAAGCGCTTTGTTCTGTTCGATTGACATTGCATAATCTCCTTCAGTATATATCAGTTACACCTGTCTAATTAAGATGTCTCTCAGCCATACACACAATTCGGTAATCCTGTGCAAAGCCACAAGGCATCTTGTTGATAAGAGTAACTATACCGGAGATTGAAAGGGAAACAGATAGCAAACAGGTATCACCGGCGTAGCAAGTTTGCTATCCAGTTTCTCTGGTTCGTCGCGTCGAGTCCAACTGACCCGTAACTGGCTCTGCTCAGCAGAACCATGTTTCGGTCAGGTGGGGTATGACTTTGCGTGTGCCATAGTCATTGATGGCATAGGAGATACACATTTCGCGGCCAGCCGCTGCGTAGGCCAGCGATTTGATGTGGAAGAATGTCTCGATGGGATCTGCCTGGGCGCGTTGGGCATTTTCGACCAGTTCGCTTATGGCACGGTGCAGGTCATCCATGCGCGGGTCTGGATGTTGCCAGCGATAGGTGTATGCGGCAGGGTCAAGTTCTCTAAGCCATTGCTGCGCATTGGGTGCATCGAGCAGCGCGGAACCGGGTGGGATGAGCAGGCGTATCGAGAAGTGGACGGGATCGACATGCTCGATCAGGTGTTGTTCTTCAAAGAACGCGAGAAGTTGCAGGTAGCTCTCCAGTGTTTCCCAGGGAGAGAACGGCATGAGCGATGGGCGCAAGGCGATGCCCGCCGCCTCCATCAATGCAAATGCTTCGCCTATATCGGCGCTCGTATGGCCTTTGTCCAGTCGTAGCAGCACCTCGTCATTCAGCGATTCGACGGCTGAGACGACAAAAGCGCAGCCATTAGCCTGTAGTTCTGGCAACAGGTGACGCTGTTTTAGCAGGTGTTCGATCTTGATGGTAGCGTCGAAGGTGACGTTGGGGAATTCGCAGTGCAGCGCGCGCGTGATACGCAGCGCGTGGGTCGGGCCGTTGAAGAAATCGGGATCGCCAAAGGTGATGTGTTGCGCTCCCTGCTCAACCTGCGCGCGAATATCGGCCAGCACGATGTCGGCTGGTATGGCAAAGAAACGGCCATGATAGACCGGAGTGATGGGGCAGTGCTGGCAGGTATGCTTGCACCCGCGCGTCGTTTCCGTGTAACCGGCGATGCGCGCTGTGCCGTTCAAATCAAGATGGGCATAGCGGTTCAGCGCGGGCAGCATAGCGCGTTGCGGCGTCACCAGCGGGGCGCGTTGTATCCAGGGCCGACTGCTGTGCTGGCGCGTACTCACTCCGGGGAGAGATGTGCTGGCATCGTGTTCCAGGGCTGCCAGGAGTTTCAAAAGTGGCTCTTCAAATTCGCCGCCGATGGCTGAATCGATCAAACCTTGTAACAGGTAATCTTCATTCAACGAGGCGTACAGGCCATAGAAACAGATGTGCGCCCCGGAATTGAGGGCGCGGATACGCCGCGCGATCTGTTCTCCCAGGCGCAGGGCGGTATGCATGGGAACGGAGATAGCCACAAAACGCGCCTTTTGTATCGTCTCGTCGCTTAATGGCTCGACCGCTGTATCAACGACTGCCGGATTATATCCTGCCTGCTGTAGCAGCGCGAAGAGAGAGGCGAGCTGGAACGGTTGATGCCCCAGCTCGTAGCAAGAAACCAGTAAAATGTCGCCGGGCTGTCTCATTTCTTGCGCGATGGCGCGCCTCCGCCTTTCGCGCTCGGCCCGACGCCGACGGCTTCGTCTTCGTCTTCAGGTACCCAGCCTTCGGGCATTTTGGGCTGCTCCCCGAAGAAGAATTCTTCCATTTGCTCGCGCAATACTTTGCGCGCCTCCGGGTCGCCCATGTTCAGCCCGTAGTGATTGATAATGAGCGTGCTTTGTGCGGGCCACATATCCCACGCCTGCTTCGAGACATTATCGTAGATGCGCTGTCCCAGTTCGCCTGGGAACGGCGGCTTATCCAGACCGGGAAGCTCGCGCCCCAGTTTTACGCATTTAACCATTCGTGCCATGTCAATTGCTCCTGAAGGATGATATAATCTTCTCTCTAAGATAGTACAGGATAGAGTGTTCTATGTCAAATATCGATACATCTTCGCCCGCGCCGCGCGCGATTTTCCTGGGCATGGCTGGCAATTTTTCACCTCCTTCGCTGTTGTCCCTGTTAGATAGCGGCGTTGACGTTTGCGCGGTCGTGCTGCCTGCGCGCGACCGTCATACAACACAGCAGGTCTTACGCTCGTTGGAGCCACCTCTACAGGCGCGCCCACTGTTGCCCGTGTTGCAATCGTCGCTGCATACTTCCATTACAAACATTGCATGGAAACGCAATATCCCCGTGTGGGAAGTCGCCAGTATGTCTGCTTCTGAAACGATCAATCTCTTCACGCAATACCAGCCCGACATTATGTGTGTAGCCTGCTTCTCGCGCTATATCCCGCGTACCATCCTCGCTATTCCGCGCCTGGGCTGCCTCAACGTCCATCCATCGCTGTTGCCAGCCAATCGCGGCCCCAACCCGCTCTTCTGGACATTCCACGACGGCCATCACGAAACTGGAGTCACCATTCATATGATGGACGAGGGCCTTGATACCGGCCCAATTGTCGCGCAAGAGCGCGTAACGGTTCCAGATGGCATCACTTATGCGCAACTCGAAGCCGAATGCGCTACATTGGGCGGCAAACTGCTGGCACGCTCGCTCTGGCAACTCTATCACGGAACTGCAACGCTCACTTCTCAAAATGAGGCAAAGAGCAGCTATCTGCCCATGCCGACCGGCAAAGATTACGTGGTGGTTGCTAATGAGTGGGAGGCGCGGCGCGTCTATAATTTTATTCGCGGGGTAGGATCGGCCAGAGTGCCAATCACGATTCTCACTGAAGATCAATCTATTCAAGTAGTAAATGTGATTTCCTATAGCTGTGATAATGCAAATGACAATATGGGCGACGAGGTTATGGAGGTTAGGTGTTTGGATGGTTGGATATTGATAAAGGGAGGAACGTGATTTTTGGTACTGAGAAGCAATAGATGGTTGGATACTTGCAACATATGCCAATCATCCTCTACGGCTATTATCAGAACCTTGATGAGCTAGTCGTAATAATCAGAGAACGAAGCGGGATAGAGGAAGAAGAATAGATATACGTGTCCGCCCTCTGCTCGCTAACAGAGGGCGGACACGTATATTCCGTTTACTAACTTTGCGGCGGAAATCTCTCCGGGTTGGCAAGCTGTGTCGGTTCGTACCCGCCGGGCTGTGGTGGGTAGGACGGATACTGCTGTTGCGGGTATTGGGGATACTGAGACAGGTTCTGGTAGGGCTGTTGATAAGGGTTCGGTGCTTGCTGGTAAGGATTGGGTTGTTGTTGCTGGTAGGGCAAAGCTTGCCCCTGATTTCCCATCGCGGCGGGCGCGTAAGTGCGCGATTTTTGCAGTCTGTTCTGGAGATAGCGAGGCGCGAAGAAACTCAGGACGAGGGCGAGCAGACCGAGTACGATCAGTCCGGCTCCTCCGGCCCAGTTATTTTCGTAAAACCCGTTGGGGTTCTGTGTATACTCGGCGGTAGTAAAGGTCTGTAGAAGCTGACCTGTGTTTGTATCCACCTGCGCGATGCGCTCAACTCGATAGCCGGTTCCCTGTAAATGCGTGCCGTCTGTCAATTGCACATCGACATCTTCGGTATCTGAGCGAGTAAGGATAGAGAAGGTCTTTTGTTGCTGACCGCCAAAAACGGCAGTGCCATCAAAGTGTGGTGAGAGATCGGCTTCTTTGATGACATAGAATGTTGAGCCATCGGAGGTTTGCAGGTAATCGGTGCCACCCTCAACGACATACGGGGTAAAATTGCCTCTGGTGATCGGCTGATACGTTACCTGGTGGGAGGATGCTCCCAGGACAACTCCGATGACCAGCACCACAATTCCGAGAATCATCCAGCCCCACCGTCTGGAGAGGAGCAAGCGAAGCAGGCGAATGAGGAAAAACATAATACATGCACTCCATATTAATACGAACTACGATAACATTTCATGTAGACCAATCATCCATCTCTTATGCAAAACAAAGGCGAAATCCTCGTCCATTTTCCTATTCGACAGATTGACCGGTGATTTTAACCCGACCACATTATAGAGGTATGGTCAGGGATAATCAAGAGAGGTTTATTGCGTCTGGCGTACCAGCAGCACCGGACAGGGCGCGTGATCGAGTACAAAACGCGCGACGTGGCCGACCGATTTTGGTCCTATTGTCGGGCCACCACTGCGAGGCGAGCGCGGAAAGATTACGATCAGATCAGCTTTCCACTCCTGTGCAAAGTTCACGATTTCGCGCTCTGGTCGTCCCGTTTTCTGGATGCGCTCGGCACCTGGAAGATAACGCGCGCCTTCTTGCAGGATGTCCTGCGCGGTGCTGGTCTCGGCATTCTGCATTTGCTGGGAGCGTTGGGGATTGAGCGCGGGTGGTCGCAGAAAGCGTTCGCGCTGGCGTTCAAGCTCACCATGCGGGCCGCTATCGATCACGTAGATGAGACCCAGGGTGAGCTGATTGGCTGGCAGCATATTTTTCACAGCTATGCTGATCTGTTCGCTATTTGTGCCATCCAGGCAGCATAACACTTTCATCGTTTTGCCTCCCCTGGTAAATTTTTCAGAATATTTTCAACACGTTAGCGCAACAAAAGCCAGATGGTTAATGCGCCTGCCGCTAACATTACAGGTGTCACGATAATGCCTACTTTGAAATAGTCCAGCCCGGATACTTCAATATTACGCCGCCGCAGGATTAATAACCAGAGAACGGTTGCCAGCGAGCCAACAGTGGTCAGATTTGGCCCCAGGTCGCAGCCGAAGATGGTGGCGGCGATGAAGCCCAGGCGCGTTGAGAGCGCGGCATGTTGTGTGCTATGTAGTGCCGAGGTCAGCACAACCGCCATCGGCACATTATTGATGAGGTTGGTACCGATGGTGGCCCCCGCCGTACCGATCATCACCGCGCCGAAGCTGTGACCGCCCGACAGGGAAAGCAGCAACTGCCCAAACTGGGCCGTCAAATGGGTATCCTCGATGGCGCGAACCACGATGAACATGCCAGCGATGAAACCAAAAATCGACCAGGAAATATGTCCGCTTATATCCTTTACAGTCGATTGCTTCCAGCGCAAAGCCCCGATCAATAAGAGCGCCGCGCCTGCCAGCGCCACAATGGAGAGCGGAAATTGCGCGGCGGAAGCCACGATATAGGCGACGGCCACCAGCAGCAAAACGCTACAGGTGTAACGGAAATAGGCGCGGTGGCGAATGGCTTCTGTTGCCGGGGTCAGGCGTTTGATGTCGAACTGGTCGCGCAATTTCCGACGGTACAGGAGAAAGAATACCAGCATATTGATGCTGATGACCACCAGCGCAGGGATGAACAGCAGGCGCAGGAATGTCCACAGGTCAAGCTTGAACGTTGAAAGCACGATGATATTGATGGGATTGCTCACTGGCAGCAGGAACGAGGCGGTGTCGGCGATGAAGGTGCAGGCGAACAAAAACGGCAGCGCGGGCAAGCGCAGGCGCGTCACCAGCGTATAGACGATGGGCGTCAGGATCAGCGCGGTGGCGTCGTTGGAGAGGATCATCGAGATCAGGCTGCCCAGGATGAAGACGTTGAAGAATAAGCGCCGGGCGCTGCCACCCGCGAGCCGCGCGGCCTGCACCGCCAGCCAGTCGAAGAGACCGGCGGCATCGGCGAGCGCGGAGAGCGCCATCATACCCAGGAAAAAGAGAAAGATATTCCAGTCCTGTAGTAGTGTAGTTAGCGCGTCTAGAGGGGGAATCAGTCCTGCAATGAGCAGCAGCGCGGCTCCGGCCAGCGCGATACGCGCCTCATCCAGCTTGAACGGGCGTATCATAATACCGACCAGCGTCATGATAGCGATGCAAGTGATAAGTAGCGTGCGAGCCAGCGCGGGTAAGGGAAAGATCAGGAACATGTTACCCTGTCATGCGATAATCGTGAAACTCTACAAATCGACTTGCTATCTACACTCTTCACAGGCTGGAAAAGTGTCAATATACTACCGTTTTGCTACTCGACGGATTGGCCGCACTATGTTATCATCCTTACCACATCATGATACGTTAAAGGGTAGGCAAGAGAGTGTATCTAAAACGCCTGGAGATGCTGGGATTTAAGAGTTTTGCCACGCGCACCCAGTTGGAGTATAGCACGGGCATTACGGCGGTCGTGGGGCCGAATGGCGCGGGTAAGTCCAATGTGGCGGACGCGGTGCGCTGGGTGCTGGGCGAGCAGAGTATGCGTCAGTTGCGCGGTAAAAAGAGCGAAGATATTATCTTTGCTGGCGGGCATGGCAAGGCCGCGCTCGGCATGGCGGAGGTCTCGCTGACCCTCGATAACAGTACAGGTTGGGTTCCCTCTAAGTATAGCGAAATCACGGTGACACGGCGCAGTTATCGTTCGGGCGAGAACGAATACCTCATCAATAAGCAGAAAGTGCGCCTGAAGGATGTTGTTTTGCTGCTGGCGCAGGCGCGTATCGGCCACGATTCGTATACTGTCGTCGGGCAGGGGTTGATCGATGCCGCGCTGAGCCTGCGCGCCGAGGAGCGGCGCGGCCTGTTCGAGGATGCCGCCGGTATCCGTCCATACCAGGTGCAGCGAGCCGATGCCGAAAATCGCCTGCGCCAGACCGAGCAGAACCTGGAACGCCTGCGCGACATCGTGAGCGAGATTGAGCCGCGCCTGGAACCACTGGCTGAACAGGCCCGTCGTGCCGTCGAGTCTCGACAACTCAATAGTGAATTGCAGGAAGTGCTGTTGACCTGGTATGCCCTGCAATGGAGACGCCTGCGCTCCACGAAGGAGCAAAGCGAGGAAGCCGAGCAGGCGATGGAACGCAACGTGCGGGATGTCGAAGAATCGGTGCAGGCGACCGAGCAGCGCCGGGAAACGCTGCGTCTCAAGAGACAGGAGGCGCAAAATACCATTGCGCGAGCGCGCGAGGCAAACAATGAAGCCAATACCGTCGCACAACGTATCGAGCGCGAGATTGCTGTCAGCCAGGAACGTATTGTGGGGCTGGAGCGCCAGCAAGAGGAACAACGCCAGGAGGAGTTGCGCCTGCGCGAGCGTTTGATTGCCGCGCAACGCAAGGTAATCGACCTGGAAGAGCAATGCGACCTGGCCGATGAAGCTATCGATAACGATGCCGCCGCGCTGGCGACGCGCGAGGGACAGGTGGCGAAGGCGCAAAAAGAGTTTGAGATGGACGAGCGCCGCCTGCGTTCCGCGCAGAGCGAACTCATTCAGGTGCAGGCGCGCCTGGGAGCCAGCCAGAGCGACCTGGGACGCCAGCAGAAGCACATGGGCGAGCGCAACCGCATCCTGGCGGCGCGGCGCGACACGATTTCCCAATCACAACAAACCATCCGCGCGCTGGAAACACGTCTGCTCGAAGAACGCGCCCGCCTCGACACCGCGCGTAAAGAGGAACAACAAATCACCCAACGCCGCCAGAGCATTAACCGTGCTATCAGCGATGCGCAGCAGGAGATGGAACGCTTCAAGCAGGGTTTGAACGAGGCAGAGCGACAGCGGCGCGCGGTTTCTGACCGGCTGAACATGCTCAACAACTGGCGCGCCAGCCTGAGTGGGTATAGCGACGGGGTACGCGCCTTGTTGCGCGCCCCGGCTGGCAAGTTGAGCGGTTTGCTCGGCCCCGTCCCGCAGTTGGGAGTTGCGCCCGCCGGGCTGGAAAGCGCGTTGGAAGCAGCGCTCGGTTCCTATCTACAGGCGGTTGTGACACAAACCTACGAGGATGCGCGTCACTGCCTGGAATATTTACAGCAGAACAAAGCTGGGAAAGCTATGCTGGTATGGCTGGAAAACGGGCCAGACTCGCATGACAGGCGCGCTCAGGCGGAAATAGCCACGCTCGACGCTCTGCTTGCGGAGATACCAGAAATGAGAGCCAGCGTCAGAGGGCTGGCATGGCGATTGATGCAGTGCGAACCGCGCTATGTTCCGCTCTTTCAGCGTATACTGCGCGGCGTTGTCATCGCGCAGAACCTTGAAACGGCGCGCGCATTGCTGGATTGCATCGATCAGCAACAACAGGCGGGTAAAGAGCAGAGCCTTCAATCGCTGGTGACATTGAGCGGTGAAGTTCTGCACGCGCATGGCTGGCTGGCTGGAGGCAGCGGCAAGGAGGGCAGCCAGCAGGGTTTGCTGGCCTACGAACGCGAATTGCGCGAATTGCCCCGCCAACTGGATGAGCATGTGGCTCTGATTAACTCGTTGAATGGCATGATAAGCGAGGCGCAGCGCGGTATAGAGGCGCGGCGTATCGAGCAGAGCGCGGTTGATAGAGAACTCCAGAAGAACGCCAATCTTATTAGCGAGTGTAATAGGGCGCTGAATGCTACACAGCGCGAACTTGATCGCGTCCAGCACGAGCTACAGGCGGCGCAATCCGTTGAGAAACAACTGTCCGCCGAACTGGCGGGGTTGGAGCAGGAGGTGCAGGCCGCAATTGAACGGGTGCGCGCGCACGAGAAATCGCAGCGCGAAATGACCGGGCTGGTCGAGGAATTGCAGCGCGAAGTTGAGGAACGCACGCTGGTCTTTCGCCGCCAGCAGGACGAACTGGGCAGGGCGCGTACCGCTCTGGCCGTCAAACGGCAGGAGGCGAAGTCGCTGCGCCAGCAACTGGCAGCGCAGCAGACGGCGGCGCAGGACTTGAAGGCGCAAATCGAGCAGCGCGCCGCACGTATGCGGGAAGCCCAGGCGCAATTCCAGGCTCTACGAAACACCATCGACTCGCATCAAGCACAACTCGAACAGGCCCAGGCGCGCGCGCGAACGCTCACCAGTGAACTGCAACAATCCGAGGCAAGGGCCGGTGAACTCGATCTGCAAATACTGGCTATCGAGCAGGAAACGTTGCAACTGCGCCAGAAGCTTAACGAATTGGAAGTAGCCTACCGCCGCTGTTTGCTGGATAGCCAGAAAGCGCGCGACGCCGTTGATACTCTGCTGCAACAGTTGCAGGAGGAAATGGGTATGGCCGATCCCGGCGAACTGGCGCGTTATGCTGCTCGTAACGATCTTGATAAAGATGGCGACGAGGAAAGCGAGACGAGCGAGCAAGTTCAAATAGCCGCCTCTGCTGATGTGGAAGAACTTTCGCAAGAGGAGGAGACACAACTTCGCAAACTCCGGCGGCGCGTTGATAACCTGCGCGTGCGTCTCAAGGCGCTGGGAGGCAGCGACCCCGACGCGCCGCACCAGTATGAAGAGACGCGCACGCGCTTCGAGTTCCTTACCACGCAAATCGCCGATATGGACCAGGCGGCGTTGCACCTGCGCAC
>DASTKD010000256.1:0-2372 GCA_035716135.1 Ktedonobacteraceae bacterium | reverse complement strand
GTGGCGGAGGTCGTCAGCCACCTCGCTTAAGGTTTTGCCCTGGCGCAACAGGTTTGTACGGTGAATGTGTGTGGCCAGGTCGCGGTCGCCGAGCATAAACCAGTCTTCGTTGCCATAGCGCGTGAGCTGTGGCATGACGTTGTAGGTATCGTTGCGTATACCCCAACCGTTGGTTTCATCGACCACACCTGCCAGGGTATAGGTGACGATGTCAAGATCAGGCGAGACGTAGAGACCGTAAAACTCGCGGTCATCACCGGTATTGCCAATGACGGTGATCTGGTTTTGTGGCACGATTTGCACCAGACCCTGTAAGAAGCGTGCTGCGCCTACTCCGCCAGCAAGAACAACAATCATAACTAACAACCTCTATTCAAAACGAACTATTAAAGTACTTAAAGGGAGACGTTCGCGCCGCTTGGGATCAGCCGCCGCGTACCCCACGGTAATCATGGCATGGGGGATAAGCCGCTTATCGAGTGCGAGGGCCTCACAGACGATCTCTGGACAGAAGAGCGGCGCACACATCCAGCCCGCGTCAAGGCCCAGATCATAGGTCATGAGCAGCATATTCTGGATGGCTGCGCCAAGACTTTGTATCGCCATGGTGGTCTCATCGGCTTGACGCTTCTCATCGGGATAGGTATCTAAGTCTTCCAGATACAAGCAGGGAATGATGATGACAGGAGCGTTGAGGATACGTTGCCGAGATTTTTCCAGGCGCATCTGTACAATCGCTGCCTCCTGACCGTCCATTTCCAGGTTTTGCTGCCAGGTGGCACCCATCGCGTCGGCAAGCGTTGTCTTGACCTCTGCTCCTGTGATGACGGCAAAACGCCAGGGTTGCCTCCCATGGGGGGATGGCGCCCAACGAGCAGCCTCTAAGATGGTCTCAATGTCTTCACGATTTACCGGACGTTCGGTATATTGACGCACGCTACGTCGGCCTTGTATGAGTGCTGAGAGGCTATTAGCGCGGACAGGCATGGTTGCTTGTCGAGCTGCGGAATGTATTGTCACCGTGTATTTAACCCTTTGTAACTATTAGCGGAACATATCGGTAGCGGCATCGCGTATCAGGGCGCGGGCATCACCTGCGCTGGGGATGTAGGCATAGCCACGGATAAGGGCGGCTGGAATGCGATCAATTTTGCCCATCACCAGTTCCGCCGCCGCCGCCAACTCGTCGGCGACCGCGATGGCACTGGCCTGTAGTTCATAGCCGTAGGGATCGCGCATACCCCGATAGTCCACAATTGCTTCCATACCGGCTAAGCCTATCGCCATGTTGACCTGTCCATTGCGCCAGGGCCTTCCCCATGTATCTGAGATGATGATGGCGATATCAAGGTCAGGGCCTTCACTCGTTAGTTGTTGCAATCGTGTGCGTAATGCACGAGCCGAGCGGTTGGAATCGACTGGGAGCAGCGTCAGTTCGCGTTGCCCGTTCACATTGGACTCATCGACGCCGGAATTGGCGCAGATGAAGCCATGGGGTGTCTCGGTTAATAATACTCCATGATCCATGCGCACGACCCGTTTACTTTCGCGCAGGACAACTTCAATATGCTGCGCGTCCTTTTTGCTTTGTGCGGCGATGATCTGCGCGAAAGCCGATGGCTCAATCTCCGCGAGGTCTACAACGCGTCCTTCTGCTTTGGAGACGATTTTCTGGGTGATAACGAGTATGTCCCCTTGCTGCAATGTTAGCTGTTGCGCCTGCATGGCCGCGAAGATAAGAGAACCCAGGTCTGTCCCTGGAGGAATTTCGCCGATACCTGTGATGGGTATGATCTGTATTGCTGTACTCATTTAGCCTCCTGACGACATCATTATATCGTTTGCAGTCCAACACTGCAAATAATGAAGTATTGGACAATGAAGAAGCACGAGTGATATGCTTAGAGCACTACTATGGCTGCTAAGGCAACCAAAGGCTGCTTGATGAAACTTGCTGCCAGTTCTCGGCGCAATATAGGTAGCAGACACACTACATTGAGAGGGAATCATTGTGTTGAAAGGAGCACATCGAAGTCTATGTTAAAAACACTTGGTCATTTGTTTTTGTCTGGCATTTTCATCACTGGTGGTGCGGATGCCTTTTTGAAACCCGGTGGGCGTGCCACTAAAGTCTCCAATGCTGGCATCCCAGAACCGGAGCAGGCAGTGGTGCTGAATGGGGCGGTTATGGTGGCTGGCGGTACGGCCCTCGCTTTAGGTTTTTTCCCAAAGCTTGCGGCCTTGCTATTGATCGGTAGTTTGGTGCCTACAACGCTTGTAGGTCATGCTTTTTGGAAAGAAAAAGATGCGGTAAGCATCAAGAATCAACAAACGCAATTTATGAAGAACCTGGGCCTGATCGGTGCGCTGCT
>DASTKD010000255.1:0-9136 GCA_035716135.1 Ktedonobacteraceae bacterium | reverse complement strand
GAAAGTCCTGCACGGCTTTTACATCTCCATAACCTGCCGCTTCTAATTCTTGCAATAACTCATATCCCCTCGAGATGCGATGAGGAGAGTGCCAGTCAACGACATCACGGAAAAACTCGCGTGTCGCTCCAATACAGGCTTCTATCTCGTGCAACATCAGATAGGCTCTCGCTCGATAGAGGTGCAACCGGAAGTCCAGCCACAAATTGGTGTCTTTCTCCACCTGTCGTTTGAGTTCATCGTGTAACGCTAATGTTTTGCGCGGTTCCTTCACATTGAGATAGCCCCGGCTGCGCAGCTGAAGAATACCGCTCATGCGATGAAAAACAAAATCGGTCCCATCTCCATAGCTCTCTTTCAGCGCATCCGCCAGCGATTGCGCCGTATGGATGGCGCGCTCAAAACGTAGCGCATCACCCGTCCCGGCATAAATATGGGCCAGATACGCATTGGCAAAAGCCGCCACATGCTTGCTCGCTTTGAAAGAGAGGTCGCGTGCCTCTTCCAATGCATTGACAGCATCTTGATGCCGGTGCGCTCTTTTTAACTCCACTCCCATTTTTTGCAAGGCGTGAACCATGAGAACAGGATCATCTAATTGCTTCGCTGTACTATACATCGAGGTAAATGTTGCCAGCGCCAGATCGTAGCGCTTGTTCTCAAAGTGCATCAGTCCCTGAATGCTCTGCTCTTGAGCATGTAAGCTCAAAAAGCGCGGTTCAAGTCGTGAGGGCGGGGGAAGATAGGTAAGAAAATACTCAAAGACGCTCTGGAGACTTTGCGCGCTTCGTTGTACCTCTGGCAAGGAGGCAATACGACGTAAAGCCAGCGTTTGTTTGATGAGCGTTTCGGTGACATCCAGCGTCGTGTCAAACATACGCAGCCCATAGCCAGGTAAGGCGCGAGGATCAAACGGGTTGTACTCTGATAGGCCAAACTCCCAATGCGGAATTTCTAACATCTCGCACAGAGCGCGTAAGGTCGATTGGTCGGTAATATTCTTCTGTCCCGTTTCCACCATCTGGACATAGTTCACGCTCACTCCCCGCTCGCCACTGGCATTCGGCCATAGTTCAGCAAGTTTGGCGCGAGTCAAATTTCGCTTTTTTCGATAGGCTCTAATGACCTCGCCCGGATGATAACTGCCCATATTCCCTCTATCGTCTCTCTCCAATACAACCTGCTGGTATGTGTTTTTCTGTCCACTGTTTTTCTAATTGCCCGTAAATCCACACATACAGGTTGCTGTTCTAAATGTACGCTCATATCTATAATTGCTGGTGAGTGATAGATCTTTGCGGAAATTGTATCACACCTACCGGTAAGAAAGGAATCTATCTATGTTAGAGGTCCACACAAGCGAAATCACACGTTTCAGAGAGCAGCAAGCATTAGAGGAGGAAGCCGCGCGGCTGGCTCTCTCCGGTTACGCCATCACCGCGCGGCACGATTTCATCAATGCGCGAATGCAGCGCGGCGGGGAGCGTATCTTACGACTGATCGAGCAGGGCAAGCATGAGGAGGCGCAGGCGCTGATGAATAGCGAGAATTGGGGTGTTGGGGAAGCGGTGACAGCCAAAGGGAAAGAGAAAGGACGCAAAAAGCAGAGCCATGCATAAATATAACCTGAACCAGCTACCTACGCTGGCGCTGAGCTTCAACGATCTGGTATCGGTGCGCAGCATTATTCGCGCCTATATCACCTATACGCGGCGGGTAAGCCAGCCGACGCGCGAACGCGATGAGCAGATGCATGTGCTGGAAAGCCTGTATTTGCGCCTGACGAATATACCGGTCAATGTCACAGATATGGCTCTGCTGTTGAGTGTGGCGGAAATCACCGCGCTGGACGCGGTCCTCGCGGGCTTTTGTGCCTTTGTGCGTCACAAGGTCCCACCATCGCAGGAGCGTGACGAGACCTTGCAGGATGTCGAGCGGATGCGGGAGGTGTTGGCGCGAATGCTTTAGTTAGTGCGATTCTGCCCATACAATAGTCAGGAAATATTGCGAACAGGTGTATTAAATGGTAGCATAAAGTGAGCAACTGTTCTACTACGCATTAAGGGAAAAGCTATGGTCATGGAGCAAGTGCGGAATCAGAAAACTCTCTCATTACCGCTGGATGAATTACGTAAAGTAGCTCCAGATATTTCATGGGCCGCTGTTCCTGAGATCACCTCCAACCTTTCACCTGTAGAGGTGTGTCAAATTCTTGGTGAATGGTATAAAAACTATAGCAGTGAGGCGCATCGTCGTGACGCGGGGCAGTTTTTTACGCCGCCAATAGTTGCTCGCTATATGGCGAATCTGGCGGGGATGCTTCATAATCAGATGCGTGTGCTTGATGCTGGCACTGGAGCCGGCATACTGGCCTGCGCAGTGTGTGAATTAGCAAAAGTACAGCAATTATCAGAACTCACCGTAGTCGCTTACGAACCTGATCCGGTATTATTTGTCCTCTGCTCTTTTACACTTGATTATGCTCGCAACTTTCTACTTGAACACGGAGTGACACTCTTCATTGAATTACATCAGCAGGACTTCCTCGAAGCAATGGCAATGCGGCTCACTCGTCGTTCCCTCTGGTCAAGCGATCTTCAACCGGAACAGCCTTTTGATCTCACTATTCTCAATCCTCCTTATTTCAAAGTCAATCAAGCTGATAACCGTGCAAAGCTTGTGAAGGATGTCGCACATGGGCGTACAAATATGTATACGATGTTTATGTCTCTTGCTGCATCCTCTTTGCGCATCGGTGGACGATTCATATCAATTACTCCCCGGTCTTTTGCGTCTGGCACCTATTTTAAGCAATTTCGCCAACAATTTTTTAACATCATCACTCCCGAACTAATTCATCTTTTTGATTCGAGACGATCCGCCTTTGAGGGTGCAGATGTACTTCAAGAAAACATCATTCTTGCCGGGGTCAAAAAAGGTATCACGGCTGTAGATGAGCCATACGTGAGCATATCGAGAAGTAGAGGTATCAAGGACCTCGCTCATCCGCTAATCCAGCAGCTACAAAGGTCACTCATTATTGATATAAAGCAAAAAGACCCCGTCCTCCATTTACCAACAAGCGATATCGATATACATCTGTTGCAAGCCTTCAGACAATGGAACAATCGCCTGGCAACATTTGGTCTGGAAATATCTACGGGACCAGTCGTGCCATTTCGCACTGAGGATATGTTGACATCTGTTGAAAATGTCCAACATGGTAAAGCCGTTCCGCTTCTCTGGCTCCAACATGTGCATCGCATGGACATCAAATGGCCGCTTACGCAATTTGACAAACCTCAAGGGATACTACGCAAAGCAGATCAGAAATTGCTGGTGAAAAATGCAACACAAATTATATTGCGACGTTTTAGTGCAAAAGAGGAAGCAAGACGTATAACAGCAGCCGTTTTAGCGGAAGATGCGTTTGACCCAGATTTGATCGCGCTAGAAAATCATCTCAACTACCTCTACCGGCCTGGTGGGGCGCTTTCCAGTGAAGAGGCTACAGGGATTGCCGCATTTCTCAACAGTTCGCTGGTTGATCGCTATTTCCGCATTGCGAATGGTAATACACAGGTGAATGCAACTGAACTGAGGAAATTACCTTTCCCTCCACTGGAGCAGCTTATTCGCCTGGGCCAGCGAGTCATACACCTTCATATTGAACAGGATTTTGAGCAAACTGAACAAGTCGTAATGGAGGAACTTGGGAAAGACCTGATTGTGGGAAGTGAGGAAGATGATCTGCAACTTCCAATACTGAAAGACTCGAGGATATCAATGGGTAAAATTCAGGAAGCGCAACGTATTCTGCAAGAACTGGGGCTACCACCCGCTCAGCAAAATGAGATCAGCGCGCTCACATTACTGGCTCTATGCAATCTGGATGAGACGACACCCTGGACTAAGGTATCGAAGCAACTTATCACTATTCACAATCTCATGGGTTACATGAAACAACACTACGGCAGAATTTATGCAGAAAATACCCGTGAAGTTGTACGCCGACAAGTAATACATCAGTTTGAACAAGCGCGTTTAGTAGACCGCAATCCAGATGATCCAACCCGTCAAACGAACAGCCCCAATACCTGCTATGCTCTAACCGAAGAGGCTTGCGAGGTATTACGCCAGTTTGGAACATCGACGTGGGAAAATGCAGTTACAAATTTTCTAGCCCTGCATGGAGCCTTGTGGGAACATTATCAACGCAATCGTCGTGCGATAGCTTTACCACTCAAACTGGCCGACGGCAATCAGGTCTATCTTACACCAGGCAAGCATAACAAGTTACAAATAGCGGTCATAGAAAACTTTGGCCCACGTTTCACCCCTGATGCTGCTATCCTCTACCTGGGCGATGCTGCTAACAAGTTCGTAATCTATGAGAAGGAGAAATTAGCAGAACTGGGTGTGCCAATTACCATGCACGATAAATTGCCCGACATCATTCTTTATGACAAAACTAAAAACTTGCTTTATCTAATTGAAGCGGTCACATCGCACGGACCAGTTTCGCACAAACGTCTATTCGAGTTGGAGAAGTTGCTCAAGAACTGTATCCCCAAAAGAATCTACATCTCGGCCTTTCTCGACTTTGTTGAATACGGACGCCATAAGTCGAAAATCTCCTGGGAAACCGAGGTCTGGATAGCCGAAATACCAGAACATATGATTCACTATAATGGTGATAGATATATGGGACAACATGGGTGATCCCCATCGCCTTACTTGTGGAAAACTAGTGAGGGATGCGCCGGATCGTTGTTCTCAACAATCACATCCGCCAGCTTCTGTGGGTGCGCTAACTGGAAATAGAGTCGTTGTCCGGGGATGTAGCGTTGTAAGTACCGGGCATGAACAGCTTCCGGGGTGCCGAAAAGCGTCTGATCGCGCACCATTGCGCGTTGCAAAGCTACCTCAAAATCTACATGCACAAAGATGCGATAGTCCCAAAGCGTGTTTAGCTCAGGGCGCAAGAGGAAGACGCCATCAAAGAGAAGTATAGCATCGGGAGGCGCTTGCTCTTCTGTTGTGACAAGGGGAATATCGTTGCGGACATCGAATATCGCGTGCCGGTAGCGTCTATTGCCATTCGGCCCTAATGGATGGAGAAGAGCTGATTGCAGGGAGGGGTAATCGAACGAATCCTCGTAGTATCCTGCGAGCGAAACTGGTCCTCGTTGATAGCGCTCGCTGCGTGGACGATGGAAGCCATCGATAGAAGCGCGAATGACCGACCTTCCTCGTTGCTCTATCACAGGCATGAGTTGATCCGCCAGTGTTGTTTTGCCAGAGGCATCGATACCATCGATGGCTATGCGCAGTGGGTGCGAGCGCTGCAAGGAAACAATTATATCAGCAAGTTGAGAGAGAACAGTCCCTCGTGTCACAATATTGTTCCTTTCAGCGACTCGCTATCACTTTATTTCTGGTTAAAGACCCGCCAGCAATCCATTCAGCCGGTTGACGAAGCTCACCGGGTCGTCCAGTTGTTCTCCCAGGGTGAGGGTGGATTGATCGAAGAGCACGTAGGCCCAGTCGCTGAACTTCTGCTCGTCGGTCTCGTTGCTGACTTTCAGGATGATGGGATGGCGCGGGTTGATCTCCAGGATGGGCTTCATGGTCGGCAGCTTCTGGCCGCTGGCTTTCAGGAGGCGCAGCAGGCTGGGGTCCATGTCGTATTCGTCGGCCACGAGGCAGGCAGGCGAGGTGGTCAGGCGCGTTGAAACGCGCACCGTCTTGACCTGATCTTTCAGCACATCTTTGAGGCGGTCTACCAGCGTTTGCACTTCGCTGACCGTCTGTTGCTCCTCTTCTGGCTTTTCCTCCACATCCTTGATTTTGTCCAGGTCTACTTCGCCGCGCGAAATAGATTGGAGTTGTTTGCCGTCGAACTCCTGCAGTTCCGCGCCCAGCAGGTGATCTACCGGATCGGAGAGCAGCAGCACTTCGACGCCTTTTTTCTTGAAGATCTCCAGCAATGGGCTGTTAGCAGCGGCGGCGTAGCTATCGGCGATCATGTAGTAAATCTTGTCCTGACCCTCTTTCATACGCGCGACGTAGGCTTCGAGCGACACATCCTGCGTCTCGCTGCCGGAAGCGGTCGAGGCGAAGCGCAACAGTTTCGCTATGGCTTCGCGGTTGCTGGAATCTTCAGCAATGCCCTCTTTGAGGACGCGGCCAAACTCGTTCCAGAAGGTCGCGTATTTCTCCGACTCTTTACTCGCCAGGTCACTGAAGAGGCCGAGCATCTTTTTGACGGCATTGGAACGGATGGCGTCGATGAGCCTGTTCTGCTGCAAGATTTCGCGCGAGACGTTGAGGGGCAAGTCGTTGGAGTCCACGATGCCGCGCACGAAGCGCAGGTAGCCGGGCATGAGTTGTTCGGCGTCGTCCATGATGAAGACACGCCGCACGTAGAGCTTGACGCCGTGACGCACTTCGCGGTTCCACAGGTCGAACGGGGCGCGAGCAGGGACGTAGAGCAACAGGGTATATTCCTGCGTTCCCTCCATGCGGCTATGCACATGAGCCAGGGGGTCTTCAAAGTCGTGCGCGACATGCTTGTAGAACTCGTTATATTCTTCCTGGCTGATCTCACTTTTAGAGCGCGTCCACAGGGCGGCGGCGCTATTGACGCGCTCCTCTTCGTCCTTATCAGGCTCTTCGACCTTCATCAAGATGGGTATGACGATATGGTCTGAATACTTTTTGATGATGGAAGTCAGGCGGTACCTGGCAAGCAGCTCGTCTTCGCCTTCGCGCAGGTGCAAGACGACTTCTGTGCCGCGCGCGGGTTTCTCGATCATTTCAAGGGTATATTCGCCCTGCCCATCGGACTCCCAGCGTACTCCTTCATCGCTTTGCATACCGGCCCTGCGGGTAGTTAGCGTGACCCTGTCAGCCACGACGAACGAGGAATAGAAGCCCACGCCGAATTGCCCGATCAGGTTGGCATCTTTTTGCTGGTCGCCCGTGAGCGACGAGAAAAATTCGTGTGTTCCTGATTTGGCGATGGTGCCGATATTCTCGATCACTTCGTCGCGCGTCATGCCGATACCGTTATCGGTGACGGTGATGGTACGCGCGTCTTTATCATAGGCCACATGAATATTTAATTCTGTATCCTGCTCGAGCAGGGCCGCGTCTGAGAGCGCGGCGAAACGCAGGCGGTCAATAGCGTCCGATGCGTTAGAAATGAGTTCGCGCAGAAAAATCTCCTTATTGCTATATAAGGAGTGAATCATGAGATCAAGTAGTTGTTTGACTTCCGCCTGGAAGCCCATGGTCTCTTTGTGTGTCTCCACCGTCATATCATCCTTGCTCCTTGTTCATCGGTGACAACATTACGCATTAATGTCAACATTACGCATTGCCCACTAACGAATATTAACAGCCAAGATCGGGAGTGATCTGTCATCCTGAGCGAAGCGAAGGATCTCGACGAGGCAAGTGAGATCCTTCGCTTCGCTCAGGATGACAATGCCGATTGTGCTTGTAAATATTCATCAGACACTTGAGGCATATTTCACAGTGTAATGTATCAAAGTCTGTTCATTTTTACAAGGGGATGTAGCGGGACTTTATGTTACACTGTGCGCAAGAGGCCATTTCTATACAAGGAACTATTATGCACGATTCACAACAGCAACACTCGCTTATAGCACAAACACATGCCAGTGTCCCATTAGCCCTGGCACCTGCGTTACAGGATATGGCGAGTTCGCCTACGCTTGCCATAAATGAGGCGGTGGCGGCGAGACGCGCGGCGGGGCGCAAGACTATTCATCTGGGCTTTGGCGAGGCATCGTTTCCTTTGCATCCACTGCTGAATGAGGCGATGGCACGCGCCGCGAAACGTACCGGTTATGCCCCTGTAGTGGGTATTCCAAGTCTACGCAAAGCTATCGCAGCATACCTGGAACGCACACGCGGGCTGGCATTCGCGCCCGATCAGATTATCGTCGCTCCGGGCAGCAAGCCTCTGCTTTATACACTGCTACAGTCGCTGGAAGGCGATGTGCTTTTGCCTGTACCGTCGTGGGTCAGCTATGCGCCACAGGCGCGGCTGGCGGGTCGACGAGTAATACCAGTCGAGACCGATGCGAGCGATCATCACCGACTGACTGCGCAGGCGCTTTCCGATGCGCTGGCACGCGCACGCTTCGAGGGGGGCAATCCACGCATCCTGATCGTCAATACGCCGAGCAATCCGACGGGCAGTATGTTTTCCAGCGAAGATACAGAGGCCATCGCGCACTGGTCGAGGGAGCATGGCATTACGCTTATCAGCGACGAGATATACGCGGAACTGGCACATGGCTGGCGCGAACACATCTCCCCCGCGCGATATTACCCGGAAGGCTGCATTGTGACGGGCGGACTCTCCAAAGCGTTTTCGGCTGGCGGCTGGCGGCTTGGCTACGCCGCCCTTCCAGGCAGTGCAGCGGGCAAGCAACTGATGAATTCGATGCGAGCGCTCGCCAGTGAAATCTGGTCGTCCGCGACAACACCAGTGCAGGAAGCCGCCGTTGTTGCTTATAGCGATAACGCCGAACTCACGGCATATGTCAGGGCATCGGCGCGTATACATGGCTATGCCACTAACAGACTATATGAAACATTGATTGCGACTGGCGCGCTATGCCCACGTCCGGCGGGTGGCTTTTACCTCTATCCCGACCTCGCGCCCTGGCGAGATGCATTGCTCGAACGAAGCGTATCCACCAGCGAGCAACTGGCGATGCACCTGTTAGAGCAATGGGATGTCGCGGCCCTCCCAGGCACGGCCTTTGGCGAAAAAACGCAGACATTACGCTTGCGATTAGCGACCAGTATGCTCTACACGCCACAAGAGGCGCAAACGGAAAGCGAGCGCGAGGCGATACTCTGGGCAATGCTGGCTCAGGCTGAGAAGTGGGGGGATGATGATACAGGGAAGATGCCAGCGCTTGCGCAGGCGGAGGCGAGGTTGAGGGAGTTTATACGGTCATTGAAATAACGGATATTACCAACCCAGATCGGTAATTCCCTGTCATCCTGAGCGCGGCGAAGGATCTGCGTGACCCTACAAGAGATCCTTCGCTGCGCTCAGGATGGCACAATCAATCCTGGGGCGAGGGCGGCG
>DASTKD010000254.1:0-13600 GCA_035716135.1 Ktedonobacteraceae bacterium | reverse complement strand
GGTCAGGTTGCCCGGCGACGCGGGGAGTGAGATCAGGCGGTTGTTCTGCATGTGAAGTTCTTTCAGCTTGCTCAAGTTGCCCAGCGACTCCGGTAGAACGGTCAGGCGGTTATTATAGAGTCGCAATTCTATAAGGCTGGTCAGATTACCGAGAGTTTCGGGCAGGGCGCTCAACTGGTTGTCAGTAGCGTTGAGATACCTAAGTTTGCCGAGATTGCCCAGAGCATCAGGCAGGGTAGTCAATTTATTATTGCTGAGGTAAAGGAAATATGTAAGGTTTTGCAGATTGCCCAACTCATCAGGAAGGACAGTCAACTCATTATGGGCTATATCCAGTGTATGGAGGTGCGTAAGATTTCCGATATTCGCGGAGAGAGAAGACAGGCGGTTTTCCGCGATATTTAATACACGCAGGTTTGTCAGTTCCCAGAACCATTCTGGCAAAGACGTGAGTTGATTGCTCCCCAGGCTCAATTCTTCGAGGCCGGTTAATTGACCGAGGCTCGCGGGCAGAGAAACCAGCTGGTTATGGTAGGCACTCAAGATTTTGAGGTTCGCCAACTGACCGATATTCTCAGGCAAAGCGGCCAACTGATTCCCGTCCGCATGAATCTCTTCAAGATGTAGCAAGTTTCCAAGCCAGGCAGGAAGAGTGGTAAGCGCATTACCGGTTGCATCTAATCGTCTGAGCTTAGTATAACGGGCGAGTTCATCAGGAAGTGAAGCTAACTGGCGGTGTCGCAACGACACAGAAATATCATCGTACATATCTTCTGGTTCTCCTCAGTAGTATAGAGATCGGCCTGCTCCACCCCCGGATGCCCACCAGGGGCATCCCTACATTACAGAGCGAACCCCTCGCCCCTTTCCCCGTCGCGCGGTTCGGGGAGGATGGGCCATCACGTCATGTAGGGACGCCCCTGGCGGGCATCCGGGGGTGGAGCGGGGCGGTTTCCTTGAAATGTGTTGCCGTAGCGGGCGAGCAGTCCGGTGGGACGCCCTCCTCCGGTTGGTACAGCAACTTTTTCTGGCTCGTCGTAAGCCGGTGGTGGTGGCATAAGCCGGGTTGGGCGTAGTTTGCCAGTGGTGGGCAAAGATGGTGCGGTCTCGGACGAGGATACGGAAGCAGATGAAGGAACGGGTGGGGTCATCCCGGCATGGAGGGACGCCCCTTGTGGGCGTCCGGCCCATCGGTTTACTACAAGGGCGTCAGTTTGTGGTTCGTGAAGTGAGCGCGAGGGCAGGCGAAAGATGGGCGCTTGTAACATAGAGGGATAGGAAGAATGCTGAACGCTGTAGATGGTCGGCGTGGCGAATGATGTCCCTGTTACTGTGCCAGATGGAAGCAGGCGAGCGCAGAGAGCGATGGCAAAGGCGAGCAACAGGGCGCAGAGGGCAATCAACCAGGTGGTGGTGGCAGAAAGGGCGAAGCTTTGCTGTTGCGCGGGCGCGACAAGCGCGGCCCCGGAACCTATTGATTGCGGGTGAGCGACGATTTTTCTGGTAACACCGGGGTCTACGATGCGCTTGTGATGTGCCAGCATGTTGGGCGCGATAGTGGGGTCTGGCGTGACGGTGGGTATGGGCGGCGCTTCGCCGCGATAACGCTGCATCAAGGCAACCACTTTGCCAGCCCACAAATAGGAGGTTGAGGTTCCCACATATGGGTGCGAGATGGCATAAACGGTAGTGAGGCCGCGTCCGGCGTAGATGGTATTGAGCATGTGAAACCAGTAGACGACGGCGGCGGAGTAGCTGGGGTAGATGGTATAACCGTCAAAGGCCGAGGGATAGCCAGCACTGCCGCGCACACTGCCCGGATTGCGGTCAGCCAGGCCGACGCCCGCCGCGCCATCGTTGGTTTCTGTCCACCAGACCGCCAGGGCAAAGGCATCATCGATATTGGTCTGGCGGGATGTTTGCTCTACCAGCGCACCAGTACCAGCCATTGGACTACCCAGGCGCGCGAATATGGCATCTACTGTACCGGCAGGCAGGGAAGGTCCACCAACCACGCTGAGATCGGCGTCAGGGAGATCAAGCGCGGCGTGGGCTGGCGTGTGTTGATGAGCGTTCGATAGCAGGGCCAGGCCACCTCCTATCAGGATGATTGCCAGACAAAAAACCATGAAAAAGCGTACTTTTATGCCCATTTTCCCTGCGCTTACGTATATATTTTTGTAGGAGACTCTACGAACAAGATCACTATTAAACGGATTTTATAAATAAACGTAGAAATACGTCATATCAGGTGGATTGTATCACGCAGCTCTACCGGTGTAGAAAATCCGCGTTTCTGGTAGGTAATTTTGGTAGTATCTACTGGTAGAAGTATGCTATACTGAGGGACGATGGGATGCATGGCAGCATGAAGTTGACGAGAGCAAGTTCACGGCGCGTTTCCTTTCTGAGCGGGTGGGTGAGGTCTTTAATATGAGCGTTCTGAATATTAATGGGAGTCTACTACTATTAGTCCGCAGAATGGCAATAGCAAATCCAATACACAAACCGGGCAACTAAATCCACGTACATTGCTGCATAAGCGCTATGTGGTTATGCAAACCATTGGACATGGCGGGATGGCTGCCGTCTACCAGGCGCGAGATACCAGAAAAGGCACGCTCTGCGCTATCAAAGAGATGAGCCTTTCAACGGTTGCGTCTGAGGAACGGGCGCAGGCCATTCAAAATTTTCTGGCTGAGGCCAAGATTCTCTCGCGCCTGAACCATCCTAATCTGCCCGCCTTCACCGACTTTTTCACGGAAGATGCGCGTCATTTTCTGGTCATGGAATATATCGACGGCAGCACGCTGGAAGACCTGCTTGAGCGCAACGGGCATCCATTCTCTGAAAGGCGTGTGCTGGGCTGGGCCAGGCAATTGTGCGATGTGCTGGAATACCTGCACAGCCAGCAACCTCCCGTTATCTTTCGTGATATGAAGCCGGGCAATGTGATGCTCTCGCGCACCGGACGTATCAAACTGATTGACTTTGGCATCGCGCGCCTGTTCAGGAGTAGCGGCGCGCAGGATACGCAATTGTTGGGAACGCCGGGTTTCGCGCCACCAGAGCAATATGGCAGCGCCCAGACCGACGAGCGTTCAGACATCTATTCACTGGCGATGACGCTCTACCAGTTGATGACGTGCTCGGTTTCCGAACAGGGTTTCGGGCTGTCAGACGTGCATAGCAAGTTTCCGCATATCTCGCCGCCCGTCGCGCGCGCGCTGGAGAAAGCCACCGCCATGCGGATAGAAGATCGCTACGAAAGCATCGTGGTGTTCCGGCGCGCCCTGCTGGGCATTGATACTTTCCGTTTTGAAAACGGGGGCGAGGCCACCACGCCCGAAGAATTGGCCGAACTGTGCGCTCGTTATCCCGATGAGGCGTCCAACTACCTGCTTTCCGGCGAGATCGAGTCCTGGCTGCAAGAGATCGGGGCCAATGACCTGGCGCGTTCCGCCAAACGCATTCGCGCCACGATAGGCGATCCCGAAATGGGCGTGACCAAATTTTTGCAGACCATTATGGGGCCAAATGCCCAGATACGCCCTGCCAGCACAACGCAAATTTCCAGCAATCCCGACGCGCCCACTACCAGTCGCGCCAGCCGCAGCGGCACCACCATTTCGCGCGGTATCCTGGGACGCAACAGGGAGCCAGATTCGGCGGTAGTCGTGCGACCCAGAAATATCGATTTCGGGCAGGTGTATCCAGGGCTATCTGCTCCCCAACTATTGACCATTACAGGCTCCAAAGGGGCGCTGGTCTCTGGCACTATTCACCCGGTTGAATCATGGATCATAACGGATGTCGGTAGTTTTGATGGCATGAACACGCCTGTACGCATTCGCGTAGATAGCACGCGCCTGCGCGGTTCCACCCATTATACCGGCACCATTATTGTCCAGCCGGAAGATAGCGAACGCGAGATACCCGTGCAGGTGCAGCTAGACGTGCTAGGCTACAACGGCGCGCAAACACAATCGTCAACCCCGCCATATCGCACAGGGCAGGCGACGAAAGCGCAGCCGGCGCTCTCTACGGCGGATGAAGACGACCTGGCGACCACGACGAGCGCGAGTGGAGCGGCACAAACGATGGCCGGGCAAACACAAAAGGGCCAGTTACCGAATTACACGAACGCGCGTATTGACGAGTACAAGGCCAAATATGGCGCGCCGGGCAGTGGCGGCTGGGAAATGTTGAATGCGTCACCGCGCCAACTCAAATGGATGAGGACCGCCACAACTTTCGCTGCCGCGTTGATGATGGGCGCGTTATTTTACCTGATACTGGCGCATATCCCGCCCATGGTAAAGGTGCAGACGCTGCCGCCCAGCCCCTGGTTTACAGCAGTGTTACTGGGCATGTTGATCTTCTCCACGCTGGGAGCGCTTATCGTCAACCTGGCTCGCTCGCTAACCAACCATGATACCCTCAACCGCGCCTGTACCGGGCTGGTGACGGCGCTGGTAATCCTGGGACTGGGCGAGGTTAGCTGGCAAGCGCTCTCGCTTTCCGCCCCACCGGCGCAATTGTTTGTCATGCTGCTGCTCACGGCAACGGGAGCCACCATCGGCACCGCGCCCAGGGTGAGCGACCAGATCATTAAGAGCGGCACCTGGCTCATGTCGCGCTTGCCCTGGGTGATGTATGGAGCAGCAGTGATCGTTGGCGGAAGCCTGGGCTTCGCGCTGACGAGCGGCTTTTCTTATGGCTGTTTCGCACCCTTTGGCGCGTTGCTGGGCGTAGGCATCGGCGTATCGCTGGTGCTGCGCATCCGCCGCCTGATAGCGAAAAGCCAGTCCGCTGCGGCTAAAAAACAAGTCCCATGAACGAACAACTTCCTCCTCTAATTGTTGTACTGGGACCGACGGCGTCGGGCAAGAGCGCGCTCGGTATCGAACTGGCGCGACGTTTTCAGGGAGAGATTGTGTCTGCCGATTCGCGCCAGGTCTATCGCGGCCTGGATATTGGCACGGCGAAAGTGACTCCCCTGGAACAGTCGCTGGCGCGGCATCACCTGCTGGACGTGGCTGACCCCTGTGAAGTGTATACGGTCGCGCGGTTTCAGCAAGAGGCCATCGCGGCCATCAATGACATCCTGGCGCGCGGTTTGCGGCCACTCCTGGTTGGCGGTTCGCCGCACTATATCCAGGCGGTGGTGGATCACCTGCAAATGCCCCATATCGCGCCCCAGACGGAGCTACGAGCGCAATTGGAAGCTCGTCCGCTGTCCGAATTGCAGGCGCAATTGGAGGAATTAGACCCAGAGAGCGCGGCGACTATTGATCGTAACAACCCGCGCCGCATCATCCGCGCCCTCGAAGTATGCCTGGTTTCTGGTCAACCATTCTCGCAACAACGCGCAATGGCAGACCCGCTTTATCGCTCGCTACTGCTCGGCATCAACTGGCCGCGCGAGGTATTGTACGCGCGTATCGATGCGCGTGTAGACGAACGCATCCAGCAGGGCATGATACAGGAAACGCGCGACCTGCTTGATCGAGGCATCAGCCACGAACGCCTGGACAGCCTGGGGCTGGAATACCGCTACACCAGTCGCCTGCTACGCGGCGAATTTGCCAGCGAAGCCGAGATGGCACAACGCCTCAAATACGCCATTCACGACTTCACGCGCCGCCAACTCACCTGGTTCCGCAAAGACAAACGCATCGTGTGGTTAGAGGGAATGGATGTGGAGAGAGCATGTGATTATGTATTGGAGTTCATTGGTGAACCGTAGGGGCTTGAGGAGAACCATCATATGCAAGTAATTCGCTGGCAGGGAACAGAGCCACCACAGGAGCATGAACTGAGGCGCAGAATGCAACGGGAAGGGCTGGCTCCCTATTCCTGGTCAAACGGGCCGGGATACGATTATGCTGTGCATAGCCACACGTATGAAAAGGTGCTGTATTGCGTGCGCGGCTCGATTCGTTTTGTGTTGCCCGATCAGCCGGAAAGCTCCCGTGCCATTGATCTGAGCGCCGGAGATTGCATGATACTGCCTGCTCATACGCGACACAGCGCCCATGTGGGGCCACACGGCGTGACGTGTTTGGAAGCGACGCGCTAGAAGATCATGTTTGAGGGGCGTGATGAAGCCGTCTTGGCTGTCATTCTGAGCGCAGCGAAGAATCTCAAGGCGGCGGGAGATTCTTCGCTGCGCTCAGAATGACAGCCAAAGGAGTTCAATGAGGCTTGACAGAACACTACATATCATGGATTGTGGCGCAGGTAGGCGGCTCGCTCTTCGGCGGCGCGGGCTTCTTTGCCACGCCGCAACGCTCTGAGGGCTTCGGCCTTGCGCAGCCAGGGGTCGGGATCGTTCTGGCTCAGGCGGATAGCTTCATTGGCCGAGCGCAGGGCCTGGTCGTAACGACCCAGGCGGTTGAGGACCAACGACTGATTATGCCAGGCGGTAGTTAAGCGCGGATTGAGCTGCAAAGCGCGTTGATAGGCAGCCAGGGCCTCGCTGAAGTTGCCCAGGGCATAGTGAGCATTGCCTTTGCCATTCCAGGCCAGCGCGTAATTTGGATCGATGTCAAGAGCATAATTGTAGGCTTTGAGGGCTTCATAGGGCTGCCCAAGCTGGCGCAAGACGCCGCCTTTGCCGTTCCAGGCAGAAGCGAGGCGGGAATTGAGCCGCAGGGCGCGGTCGTAGGAGTTCAGAGCCGCGTTATAGTCGCCCAGTTCGTCCAGCACGTTGCCGCGCCTGCTCCAGGCTTCAGCAAAGGTGTCATCGACGCGCAAGGCCATATCGAAGTATTGCAGACCCTGCTTCAATCTGCGCTGAGCGTAGAGCGCCTGAGCTTTGCCAAAGAGCGCGTGCGCATTATTCCTGTCCAGGTCAAGCGATTCGTCGAAAGCTTTCTGAGCCTCACGGTAGCGACCGGTTTCATTGAGTACCAGCCCTTTGTTATTCCATGCTTGCACCAGGCGAGGATCGAGGCGCAGGGCCATTTCAAATGCATCCAGCGCCTGCGAGGTTCGGCCCAGCGCGTTAAGTGTCGCGCCCTTGCCATTCCAGGAAGCGGCATTATTCGGATCAAGTTCAATGGCGCGTTCAAAGGAGACCAGGGCCTCCTGATGACGCCGCAAACGACTCAAGGCTGTGCCTTTGCCATTCCACGAGGCGATAAGCGTGGGATCGAGTTGCAGGGCGCGTTCAAACGAGGTTAGCGCGTCCTGGTGTTGCTGGCGTGATCCCTGCGTCAAGCCGTAGCCCTGCCAGGCAAGTGGGCTTTTGTTGTTGTTTTGCAACGCCCGGCTATACAGTCTGATGGCCTCATCCAGGTTTTTCTGCGTGTAGGCGCGGTATGCCTCGCTAAGTACTGGATCGGTGGTCGCGTATGTACTGGTAGTTATCGTGCTTGCCAGATTGGCCGGAGTCATTTTGCTGGCGACAGCTTGCTCTAATGCCTGCAAGACGGCCTGGGCGCTGACCGGTCTGCGCTCGCTATCCATCTCCAGCATTTGTTTCAACAACAGTTCGAGCGAGGGATTGACCGCCGGGTTGAGCTGCGACGCGGGACGAAAGAAAAACGGCTGCTCGCTGGGATCGGCCCCCGTCAAGAGATAATGCAGCAGCGCGCCCAGGCTATATATATCGGAGCGCGGCGTGCTTTGCGCCTTGCCATATTGTTCGGGCGCGGCATAGCCCGGCGATCCCAGCGCTACCGTATCGTGTTGCTTGCCCGGTTTGAAGATGCGCGCAATACCGAAGTCAATCAGATAAATATGCCCGCTATCATCGATCATCACGTTGGCGGGTTTGAGGTCGCGGAAGACGATGGGCGGCTGGTGAGAATGCAGGTAGCTCAATACGTCGCAGAGCTGTACAGCCCATTTCATGACCTGGTCAAGTGGCAGAGGCCCGCCACCGATTTTCGTCAGGTACTCTTCCAGCGTTTGCCCGTCGATAAAGTCCATCACCAGGTAAGAGCGATCATTTTCCGCGAAATGTTCGTAAATGCGCGGCAGGTTGGGATGCAGCAGATCAGCCAGCAAATGCGCTTCACGTTCAAATGCTTCCTCGGCCTCCTGCAAACGAGCAGACGGTAGCCCCGAAGTACTCATTTCTTTGATGGCAACAGAGCGATTGTTGAATTTCGTATCCGCCGCTTTGTAAACCGCGCCCATGCCGCCCTGCCCGATACAACTCACGAGTTGATAGCGGTTGGCGAGCAAAACTGGCCCCACAAGCATACCGGTGGTATGGCGAAAGGGCATCAGCGAAGCGCAGTGCTGGCAGTATCGCGCAGTGGGCGGGTTGGCCGCTCCACAGGCATCACAAAACACTTCCTGCCCGGTTGTAGCCTCGCCTTCTTCCGTTTTTGCCTCCGCAATCAGTGTTTCGGGCGTCTCCTGGCTCTGGGCAGGCGCAAGCTGCGTTTGCTCCGTCTCTTCAGCTATTTGATCTTCCTGTACTTGATCTTCTTGAGTTTCTGCATTTTCCATATGATTTCAAATCCAATATTACTTTATCTTCTCCCACAATTGCAACCATTCGTCGATGCTCAGTGTTTCGGCGCGGCGGCAGGGGTCGATGTTGGCTGCTGCCAGGCAGGCACGCACCTCTTCATTTTTACGGTGCAGGTGGTGCGTGAGCGAATTGTGTAGCTGCTTGCGCCGCTCGGCGAAACCGGCCTGCACAACGCGAAAGAAGCCGTCGCGTTCCATTTGCGCTAACGGAACCTGCTCATGCACATCGACGCGCAAGATAGCCGAGTCCACCTTTGGCGCGGGATAGAAAGCGCGCGCTGGCACGCGCGCCACGATGCGCGGCTGGCCGTAAAACTGTACGCTTACACCTAACAGGCTCATATCGCCAGGACCAGCTACCATACGCTGCGCCACTTCATATTGCACCATTACTACTAACAAACGTGGTTTGTTCGCGCTTTCCAAAAAGTGCCTGAAGGTCGGCGCGGTAATATAATAGGGCAAATTGGCTACCAGCTTGTATGGCTCTTGCGCGAAAACGTCGCGCGGGTCGAGATAGAGCAAGTTACGCGCCAGCAACTCTACATTCGGTAATGCTCCCACCGTTTTTTCGAGCAGGATAAGCATATCGCGCTCAAGCTCGACGGCGACGACACGCCGGGCACGCCGGGCCAGTTCGCGCGTCAAGACGCCCGTACCCGCGCCCAATTCCAGCACCTGGTCGTCTGGCTCAATTTCGGCAGCTTCAACCATGCGCTCTAACACGGAGCGGTCGATGAGAAAGTTCTGCCCGAAGGATTTATTGGGGCGCATACCGTGCGCGTGCAGCAGGTTACGCAATTCGTAAATATCGGTCAGGTCTATTGCATCGCGCGCCCCTGTAGGACGCGCTTCAATATCGGTCAATGGTTCGCTCAACTCTCCACATTTTCTAAGTATACTGACGTTGTGGAATGCGATTCGTTGCAAATCCCTATGCTTACCAGCCCCAGGGACCGCCGCGACGCCTTCCACCGCGCCGATTACCACCCCACAGGGCGCGGCTGATAACGGTGGCGACGATCATCAGCGCGATAATAGGCAGGAAAATGAACCCGAAAGAGTGTCCAAAATCCCAGAAGAAGAACCTCATAGCGCCCGAACTCATAGAAATGAAGATCAGGGCCAGGATGATCCAGCCAAAACGGAAACCGCGCGGCTGATTTGGCTGCGGGCGCGCCCAGTGCGGCACTTGCCCCTGGTTGTTCTGCGTGTTCGTATATGGATTGAAACCGGGTCCCGGCGTGACCTGAGCGTTGTTATTATACGGATTGTAACCCTGTTCGTAGGTATTAGCGGCATCGTCGCTATACGGATTATACTGGTATGGGGGCGGTAGCTGCTCCTGAGCAGGGGGCTGGTATTCATAAGGGTTCGCGCCTGCCTGCTGTTGTTGCTGATCCGCTACATCCTGAGCCTGATAGCCTTGAATCATGGCGTCAGGATTATATTCATAGGTCGAGGGCGGCTCGTCGCGCGGCGCGGCCTTTGGATCGGCATTGCCGGACCAGGAATATGGATAATGCGGTTTATATATTTCTTCTTCGTTCTCAGGCTTTTCTGATTGCGGCCCAGGAGCGAATTCTTGTTGACTCACAATGGTCTCCTTTGCCCCTCGTAGGGACATTGACAGGCGCTTAGATGGAACCCTCTACTATCAATTACGAATCGCCGGTACAAGAGTTGCAATTCGCGCACAGGCAGGACGCCGTCTCGCCCGTCATTCGTCGCTTTGCCTGTCATTCGTCGCGTTGTTTGTCATTCTGAGCGCAGCGAAGAATCCCTCGTAGAGCAAGCACAGATTCTTCGCTGCGCTCAGAATGACATTTCCCATCTTGCGGTAAAAGGGCGCCTCTGCCACTGCCCTGATTACCCGGAGGCGAAACATCGCGGGGTAACAGAACGTTATAGTAAAGAGATAACCTCTGCGAAGACGGTACAATCTTAACCATGCCCTATACCAAATGTACCTGTCGAGCCGGTATAAGTCAAGGTTCGATCAACTGGTGTGTTATGATACAAGTTGGATACCTTCTAGACAACTAACAGGCAGGAAACTATCTATGGATGTGATGAATAGACCTGTATCCGGTCCGCTTCCGCCCCCGGATGGAGCGCAACATACGACTCCGCGCCGCACGCGCATCAACCGCGTCATGTTTATTAAACGGCGGCATATGCGTCAGAATCGTGTAGAGGCTGCCGCGCCACGCTTGATGGTCATTATGCTAACGGTCTGCGCGGTGGTAGTGACACTCTTTGCGGGCAGCGCGGGCGCGGCATTCGCTTATTATCAGTCCCAGTTGCCGCTTTTGAATAATATTACTAGCTATCAATCTTTTCAGACCACCCATATTTATGACCGCAATGGGAAACTGCTCTTTCAATTGTACAACCCGAACTATGGGCGTCGCACCTATGTCAATTATAACGACATTTCGCCTTTACTGGTAAAGGCGACGGTGGCTGCCGAAGATCGCACTTTCTGGGACAATCAAGGCGTTGATATTCAGGGAACGTTACGCGCCGCGCTTACAGATATACAATATCACACGGTTGTCGAAGGGGGAAGCACGATTACCCAGCAGCTTATCAAGAATCAGCTTTTCCTCAATCAACCCCGCACATTCCAGATCAAAGGCGAGGAGGCTCTGCTGGCTTACGGCATCACGCAGCAGTACCCCAAGTGGAAGATCATGGAGATGTACGTGAATTCAGTCTTTTACGGCGATCTCAACTATGGCATAGAGGCAGCCGCGCAGGACTTTTTCAACATCCAGCCGAAATGCACGCACAACACCTGCGTCTCAGCCGCATCGCAACTCGACCTTGCTCAGGCATCCCTGCTGGCCGGCCTGCCGCAATCACCTTCTTTTTATGATCCAATCGTCAATAAGAGCGGCGCTCTGCAAAGGCAACAATACGTTTTGCAGTCGATGATCGACCTGCATTATATTACGTCGCAGCAGGCGCAGCAGGCGCAGGCCGAAACTGCGAAATTCAAGTTCCAGTCCTACAGCGCGTTACAAAATGTGCAGGCCCCGCACTTTGTGCGCTATATCATTGATACGGTGCTGGACCCTCTGCTTGGCTCGCAAAACGTGTATGACGGTGGCTACAACATCTACACAACGCTGGACCTCAATTTAGAGAAGAAGGTTGAGCAGATCACGTACAGCCATCTCTATCAAAGGACGTGTGACAACTATCTGGGCTGTTATGGCCCATTAAATACCCAGAATAATGTAAATAATGCCGCCGTTGTCGTCGAAAATCCGTATAATGGCGAGATACTGGCAATGAATGGCAGCGCCAATTACAACAACAATGGGCCGCTGGTGCGCGGCAAATTCAATTCCGCCACCTCGTTACGTCAACCCGGCTCATCCTTCAAGCCCATCGTCTATGCGACGGCCTTTGAAATGGGCTGGTATCCGGCCATGATTTTACCGAACCATCAGACCACTTACCCGACGCTGATGTCTAACAACCCGCCCAAGTATTACACACCGGCAAACTACGGCGGCGTCTTTGCCAGTAACTATCCCATGACCATTCGCAACGCTATCGCTAACTCGATCAATATTCCCGCCATCGATGCCATCGAATACACGGGTATCCCGAATGTATTGAATATGTCGGCGCGCCTGGGTCTGACCGAGTTTTCCGGTAAACCGGCCTCGGATTTTGGCCCATCAATGGCAATTGGCGGCTCCGAGGTTTCGCTGCTGCATCTCACGGGCGCGTATGCCACCTTTGCCGATCAGGGTGTGCGCGTGCCACAAACTTCTGTTCTGGAAATCACCAATAGTCAGGGGCAGGTACTCTACAACTACGACGCGGCGCATCCACATGGCGTGCAGGCTATGCGCCCCGACGTAGCTTTTCTCATGAGCAGCATCCTTTCCGATAAGAAGTCGCGCTATCACGAGTTCTTCCCCGGCAACCCGCTCGAACTGGATCGCCCGGCAGCCGCCAAAACCGGCACAACCGACAGTTTCCGCGATAACTGGACAATGGGCTATACGCCATACCTGGCGGTGGGAGTGTGGGCCGGCAACAGCGATAATAGCGAGATGCAAAACGTGATTGGTATCACGGGCGCAGGCCCCATCTGGCATGATGTGATGGAGTACGCCTCGCAGTACTATAACTACCCGCCTGACGATTTCGTCAAGCCGCCCGATGTGCAACTGGGAACGGTTTCCGCCATAACCGGCCTGTTGCCCCATCCCGGCGAGCCAACCACCACCGACTGGTTCATTCAAGGCACCATGCCCACCGTCTACGGCGCGTATACACCGCCGAAACCAAAGCCCTGTGATAATGGAGATGGTGGTGATAATTGCCCCAATCCGCCGGGGCCGGGAGGACCGCCCACGACGTGTCCACCATTCTGTTTCCCGCCCAACAATCAAGGTGTGCCGCCCACCAATTAAGGTTGACAACATCGAGATAATAGAGGAACGACAGCTAAAAGCATACCAGAAACTCAGGGGAGAAACGTTGTAATGGCCGAAAGATCCGAACAGGCGGACAAGCATGATGCGCTCAATGGCAATGAAACATCGGAAGTCGAGCAGGAAGAATCCTCATCAGCCCCGGCAAACACAGGGACGACTGCTCAGGAGACACCTTTCCGCCCGTTGACGCGCATCGAGCGGCGCAACCTGTGGCTCAAGGAATATGGTGAGCAGGATTTCGCGCTGCAAATGTGGGCGCGGCTGGTGGAGCAGCAAGACCTGGAGATCGAGATGATGCTCCAGATACACGGTCTGCTGGTATTTGGCGTGATGGTCAGCACACTGCGCTACGCTCAATTTTACATTGACCTGAACGAAGAATTACACCGGGAAAACGAGCCGGAAACGGCGGACGCGCTGCGCGAATACTATATCGCGCTGGTGCCGCCCAGAGATCAGCCGGAGATCGGCCCCGAAGGGCTGCCCGTCGTCTCGCGCTATGTCCATATGCGCGACGTGACCATTATGAGCGCGGGTCACAAGATCAAGGTTCCCTACTGGCGCGGCAAAATCGGCGAAGTCGATGCTTTCGTCGTGGGCGCGACCGCCTCGGAGTAATTACAGGTGAGGATGCAGATTGACGCGCC
>DASTKD010000253.1:0-16889 GCA_035716135.1 Ktedonobacteraceae bacterium | reverse complement strand
CTGTCAGATGAAACCATTCTCTCTTATACACGTATTGCACAACTTGTTCGCTTCTATCATCCGCAGCATGGCAATTTTTATGCCAATTCCGCTTTCTATTGACAAATAAAGAGCATAACGAATTATCATGCTTTTTTCAACCTGTGTTTGAGGGTACCCTGCATATTTGCCATCTATGGTGGCTTGAGCGAGAAGAGTTTTGGCTACATGGAAGGAATTACAATGTAGGGTAGTGTCAAGCGAGATTCTCTTCTGCCTCTTGTAGCAGCGTTTTTAAGACATCGGCTGTCTTTTCCCACGCTGTAGAACCAGGATCAATCACATCGAAATGGTCGATGCCCTCAAGCTCCAGATAGGTGACGGGATCGCCCAGCGACTTCGCTTTAGCGGCATATATGCGGCTGATCTCGATAGGCACATTGCTGTCTCTGGTACCATGAATGAGTATCTGCGGGATTCCAAGTGGCAGCAAGGCCACCGGAGACGTTGCATTGTACCGTTCAGGCGCACCGGGGAAGGTTGCCCCCAGCAATTCAACCACCGCATCGTTACTGAGATGCAGCTTCCACGCCATTTCCAGGTCAAGCACACCGGCAAGGCTGATCGCGCCTGCTAGCGGCAGCAGCGTAGGTTGCTCGCCTTCTAGCGCCACAACGCTTGAGCTCGCCCGGAGGCTATTTGTGGGGATGCGCGAGCGCGCGGCCAGCCAGAAAGCCAGGTGTCCACCGGCGGAATGGCCGATGGGTACAACTCGCCGCAAGTCAAGCTGATAGCGTGTGGCGAGTACACGCAAATAATCAACGGCGCGCTCCACATCGAGAAATGTGCCGGGCCACCCACCGCCCTTATCCCTTACGCGCCGGTACTCGATATTCCATGCGGCATATCCCCGGTGGGCCAGGTCTTGCGCCAGCCCGTTCATCAGCGTGAGGTCGTAGCGGGCGCGCCAGTAGCCCCCATGAATGAGCGGAATGACCGGATATGGCCCGTCGCCAGCGGGCAGGTACAAATCGCCAAATTGCAGGTGTTCGGAACCATAGGCGAGTCGCACTGGTGTTGTCGATGATCTCTTCTCTTCCTGCATGGGTTCTCCATTGATGGGCAGCAACTCGATAACTGCACCTCCATTGTAACATACAGTCTTTTCATGGAGAAAGTGTGAGGTAGTTCACAAAAATCGCAAAACGAAACTGTGCTCATCTCCATTGCAATAGTTGAGGAGCGGAAAATAGCATGGCCTTACATATGCTGTCAGGCAAGATGTGCTGCCAGGGTCTTCATGTTCTATCTTCTGTTGTATTCCTCAGAAAGGTGGAAGATTATGATCGAACCAAATGCGTCACAGCATTTGCTGGCCTATCGGCTCTCACGGCGCTCTATGCTTCTGGGATTAGCTGGATTCAGTGCTTTGAGCGCGTTTCTCGCTTCATGTGGAACAGCGAGTGGAAATCCAGCCGGGGGAATTACACCGACTATTGTGAGTACAATCACAATACCCTCTGTCCCATCGCCCGCTCCTTCATCTACGGTGGCCCAATCACCAACCCCTGCTCAATCGCCCACCACGATACCTGCATCTGGTCCCATCGGCACTACCCTGTACGAATACCAGGGGCATACGCTGGATACATTCGCCGTCGCGTGGTCGCCGGATGGCACGTACATTGCCTCCGGCAGCTTCGATAAAACGGTACAGGTCTGGAGTACTCAAACGGGTGAAACCCGGCTGGTCTATCGCGGTCATACCGACCAGGTGAACGATATACACTGGTCGCCAGATGGGAAGTCTATTGCCTCTTCTGGCGATGGAACGGTGCAGGTATGGGATGCATCGACGGGCAGGCTTACCTTCAAAAACACCGGTCAGGTCTATGGCAGCGCGTGGTCGTCCAATAGCACGCTGCTTGCATTCGGCAATGGAACCAGTTTTCAGATATGGAATGTTGCAACCAGCAAACAACTGGCCTCGTATAGTTCCGTTATTACCTGTTGCCCCGTCTGGTCGCGTGATGGTAAATTTATTGCGGCCTATGGCTTTGATGATGCGAAAAAGATACCGACGCTGCAAATCTGGGGTGTTGCCACACAGCGTCTTGTCTTCACGACCGATCTCCCCAACAGCCGGCGTTCCGCTATCGCCTGGTCGCCCGATAGCAGTCGTCTGGCCTTCTCAAGCAGCACCGGGTTGATAGAATCATGGGAGATGCCATCGGGGCAACACCTCATTACCTACCCTGTACCAGGACTCACAGCAAATCAGAAACAGTGGTTATGTCTTAATTGGTCATATGATGGCAGGTATCTCGCGGCAGGCAGCTATGATGGCCCTATGCAAATCTGGAATGCGCAGACAACCGCCATTAGTTATACCAACCATGCGAATATAGACGTTCAGGCTCTCGCCTGGTCGCCCAATCGCCCGGTCATCGCTTCTTGTGAGGGAAATATTGTCAGGCTGTGGCAGGCTGCGTAAAAAAGATGAATGCTCGGAATTTATATCTCAATTTGTCTTGACATCGCAATCTCATCTATGCTAGATTGTGGCTGTACTCACAGGAGTACAAAAACGCATGGAAACGCAAAGGACCGATTCTCGTATGGCTTACGGAATGTGTCCGCTTATGCAGGACCGATTGGCGATGGCGTGTGCTGTCGCACAAGGCTGTACCATGCCCTTTTTCAGGAGGTTTCCATCCTGCATACCGTGAGTGAAGCCATTTAGGCAGGCATAACAGGCAAGAGGCCGTGAGCGACTTTTAGAAGGCTCACGGCCTTTTTGTGTTTTCTGTCAGACGATTTCAGACAAGACAATAAGGAGGCAATTAATCGATGACCGACCCGAATTACGACAACTATAGCATCATTCCTTTCAATGGTCAGGCAGGGGTGCTGCTTTTACGTGAAGAGGCTGGTTGGACGCTGCCGCGCCATCATGGAGATGATCCTGAAGAGATCAACGCCGCGATGTGCGAACAGTTGGGCCTTACCACCACCGTCCTCTCCTGTGTCTATGATCGCTATCAGGATCAGGAGCGCGAGGAGCAGCATCGCGTCTATGCGCTGGAAAATCACAGCCCGGAGGTATCGCTTCCGGCGAACGGGCGACTGATCGAGCGGGTGGAACTGGCGAACCTGCCCCTTGCCGTAGCGGATCATCGCGGCGTACTCGAAGCGTGGTTTGCCGGGGATGATGAGTATTACCAGAAGCGCTTGCCCTGGATGCGTCCAGGCTGGTTTGACAGCACTACAGCCTGGATAGATGAGCAACTTGTAGCGTTAAACGCTGCGCGGACGGCTCCTATCGAGCAGCTTGTCGCCAAAAGCTGGTCCACTGTGCTGCGCGTACCGACCACGCAAGGCAACCTGTACTTCAAAGCTCCGGCTCCGCCATTTGCCTTTGAGCCTGCTTTGACCGCGCTGCTGAATCAGCTTGTTCCCGCGCAAGTTTCGCCGGTACTCGTGGTTGACGGGCAACGGCACTGGATGCTGATGCAAGATGCAGGAGTGGCTTTGCGAGAAAACGCGGATGATCCCGCGCGCTTAGAGGAGGCGTTGCGCCAGTATGCTGAAATGCAGATGCGCCTGGCGGAACATGTAGAGACGCTCAAAGACACTGGTTGCCCTGATCGCCGTTTGCGCCTGTTGCCTCGTCTTTATCAAGAGGCGCTGGCAGCGACGGCTTTCCTGCATATTGATGAGCCGAGAGGATTGCCCCGCGATCAGTATGAGCAGATGCTGGCTTTTGCCTCGCAACTTCAGGAGATGTGCGATGAACTGGCGAGCTACCGTGTGCCAGAGTCGCTGCACCACGATGATCTGCATACCGGCAATATCCTCTTCAATGGCGAGCGATACGTTTTCATCGACCTGGCGGAGTGCTGCCTGACCCATCCTTTCTGCTCGATGTTTATCACGTTGCGTGTCGCTAAATATGTTCTGGAATACGACGAGCCGGCGCTTGAACGTTTGCGTCAGGCATACCTGGCACCCTGGACGCGCTACGAACCAATGGAGCGTTTGCAACGTGCGCTCGATCTGGCCCATCGCCTGGGCAGCCTGCAAAGGGCGCTTTTCTGGCACAATTACCTGTCGCGGCTTGAACCGGAGTTGCGCTGGATGCACTGGGATGCGGCCTTCTACTTCTTACAGGTGTTTCTCGGAACGGAGGAATGAAAACATGTGTTTGCTTGTTTGTTGCCTCGCGCGGGTGATATACTCAAGCTCTTGATTGGTCAAGGTCAACTTTTAGGAGCTACGTAATGCCAGATTTCTTCGATCTGTACGATTATCGTGTCCGTAACACATCTCTTTACCGCGAACGCGCGAGAGCCGTACTGGCCGGTGAAGATGCTGTAGAGACCTGGCAACGTTTCCGCGCCGGGCGGGATGAGCTGTTCGCGGCTCATCCCCAATCGGCTTTGGATGAAGAACAGCGCAGGCAGTTTCGGGCTTTGTCTTACTTTCCCTATAATCCAGCCATGTGTGTCATAGCAAGGGTGGAGACAAACATCGAGGCGGCTACATTCACCGTTGCTATGAACGCGCAAGAGCCAATGACCATGACGCGAGCGGCTCGCCTGCATTTCGAGGCGGAAGGGCAGGCCGTAGCGCTGTCCGTGTACTGGCTGAATGTGTATGGGGGCGGGCTGTTCTTGCCGTTTCGTGACGCAACCTGCCCACAGGAGAGCTATGGAGGCGGGCGTTATCTCTTCGATACTATCAAGGGGAGCGACTTTCTGCCCGTCTCCGGCGCGGCAACAAACGAGCGCATTCTGCTGGACTTCAACTACGCTTACAATCCTTCCTGCGCCTACAACTCGAAATGGGTGTGTCCCCTGTCTCCTCCTGAGAACCGCCTGCGCGTGGCGATACGTGCGGGGGAGAAAAACTTTGCGCTTGAGGGAGGAGTTGCATGAAATCTCTGCTGTTCCGGCAAGTGACGGTCATCGATGGCACCGGAAGCGCGCCACGCCCAAATATGGATGTATTGGTGAGCGATGGGCGCATTCATGCGCTCGAAGCGCATGGCTCGCTCGTTTTTGATAAGCGGCAGATGGAAGTGTATCACCTGCCTGGTATGACTCTGTTGCCGGGACTGATCGATTGTCATGTACATATTATGATGGATGGTGGCCCCGAAGGGCGGGTCAAACCGGAAGAGTCATTGGGGTTTTGCCTGCTGCGTGCCGCCTATCACGCGCGCCGCACGCTGGAAGCTGGCATCACTACTGTACGCGACCTGGGCGGGCAGGCGCACCTGGAATTTGCGTTGCGCGAGGCTATCGCGGCCGGCTATTGCAGTGGCCCCCGGCTGGTACTGGCGGGGAAGTTGCTTTCTATGACCTCGGCTGGCGCGGAGGCTTTCGCCGGTATGTACCGCGAGGCCGATGGTGTGGACGAAGTGCGCAAGGCGGCGCGCGAACAGTTGAAAGCAGGCGCGAACGTTATCAAAGTCATGGCGACGGGCGCGGTCATGACTCCTGGCGAGGAACCCGGCGCATCGCAATATGCCCTCGACGAGATGCGAGCCGCCGCCGAAGAAGCGCACAAAGTGGGACGCAAAATGGCGGCGCACGCGCACGGCTCGGCTGGTATTCTCACAGCGGTACAGGCCGGAGCCGATACCATAGAACACGGCTCGCTGCTGTGCGACTCACCCGAAGCCATTCGCCTGATGGCGGAGCGTGGAGTATTCCTGGTGCCGACGCTCGCGGCTGGCATCATGTCACAACACGCGCAAGACATTCCGGCATTCATGGCTGAAAAAGATCAGCGCTTGCTCGAAGCGCATCATCGCAGTGTGCGCATGGCGCTGGAAGCTGGTGTACCCATCGCTATGGGAACCGATGCAGGTGTGCCATTCGTGAAGCACGGCGACAACGCCATAGAACTGCCCCTGATGGTCAACGCTGGCCTGACTCCCATGCAGGCCATCGTGGCATCGACGAGCAACGCCGCCCGCGCGTTGGGATTGCAACATGAAATTGGCACTATCGAAGTCGGCAAACGCGCCGATTTGCTGATTCTCGACGGCGATCCGTTGCAAGATATTGAGACCGTGACGAGGAAAGAATGTATTCGCATGGTTGTGCAGGATGGAAACATTGTTGTTTTAAGGATGTAGCGATAACCTGTAAACCGCTTCTCCCCAGCGTTCCTCGCCCGTTGGTTGGAAGCCTGCGGCGGTGTAAAGATGAATGGCGCGTTCGTTTTCCGGGTGTACTGTAATGTAAATTGTGCGACACTCAGCAAAACGAGCTTTGATGAATTGGAGCAGTATTTGTAATGCCTGTTTGCCGTATCCCTGTCCTTGATAATGGCTGTCGATAAAGAAATGGAAAAACCAGTAGTTTTCGGCACTGCCGGGTTCATAAGCCAGTTCCGTAAAGCCGACCATCGTGGCATCCGCGTAAAATGCGTAGGGAGTCCAGACGAGTCCACCGGGGCGGATGTAGGCTTTGGCGAGCGCGATAGCTGCTACTGGCTCGTAATCGGCGACGAAGTGTTGTTGTTCGGGAAACACTGCCAGGCTAAGGGCCTCTTGCCAGTTATCGCGCGTCACTTCGCGCATGGTGATTTTGGGCATCAGATCTCCTTAAAAGTCTATCCAGAC
Source organism: Ktedonobacteraceae bacterium (assembly GCA_035716135.1). Lineage (GTDB taxonomy): Bacteria > Chloroflexota > Ktedonobacteria > Ktedonobacterales > Ktedonobacteraceae > CF-113. Next base: position 10,276 of record DASTKD010000253.1, on the reverse strand, counting down.
CTATAAGAGCGCGGCTACGATGGGCGGAAGCGCAACCCCGGCCTTTTCGCGCAAAATCAAATCGGCGTAATCGTCCAGGGGCGTCGGTTGCAGGTTGATGATGATGAGTGGTATATCGCGTGAAAGCGTCAGGCGTGGTAATGCAGCGGCAGGTGTGACCTGCAATGCAGAACCAATCACCATCAACAGATCGCAGTCGTTGAGCATTTCACGGGCGCGGGTCAGCACGCCGTCTGGCACTCGCTGGCCGAAAAGGATGGTCGCCGTCTTCATATAGCCATTACAAAGAGAGCAGGTGGGATCGGTCTCGCCCGCGTCGATGCGCTGCTGAAGTTCCTGCATAGACGAACGCGCGCCGCATAGCGTGCAGGCGGCCTCGCGCGAAGTGCCGTGTAGTTCGATGATACGTTCTGGCTGATTGCCCGCGTCGTGGTGCAGGCCGTCAAAATTCTGTGTAATGATGCCATGCAGCATACCTGCGTGTTCCAGTTGCGCCAGCGCATGATGTGCCGCGTTGGGTTTGGCCTGGGCGACCTGACCGGAAAGGGTGCGGCGCGTTTGCCAGTATTGCTGGCGCGCCTCTGGCTTAGTGATAAAATCCTGGTAGCTGACTGGTGGCTGTTGCTTCCAGATAGAGCCAGGGCTGCGAAAGTCTGGAATGCCCGATTCAGTGCTGATGCCAGCGCCGGTCAGGGCTACCATGCGCCGTGCTGGTTGTATCAATTCAATGGCGTCCTGTAGTTGTTCCTCAAAGCTTCGCATGAATAATCCAGTTTGCTAGCTGTTCAGACTTCTCTAATGCTAGATACATCATATCACGTTGTCAGCCGGAATAAAGTACACCTTAACGTCCCTCATGGCGTGGTAAGCGTCACCTGATTGGCGGCAAAGGCCGCATTTGTGCCGCTTACAAGCAGGGCTAATTGACCGCCTGAATAGGAGGTGTCGGGAGCATTTGTACCAGGTAGGGGTGTTCCATTAACATAAAAGGAAAACGAGCTTCCATTTACAACTACCTTTAGTTCATTCCATTGAGATGAGCCTGTCTTGATGGCTGAAAATGCCTGACTTGACTGTCCAAGAGGAATAAAGCCGTTGCTGGCGTTGGGATCAAACTTCAACACGGCGAAGGTACCGTTGGGATAGATGGCGAGCGCGTAGCTAGAAACCCCGCCACTGGCGTTCTGTGATTCACGAAATGCCAGACCGTAAAAAGAAGGATTTTGATCTACCTGTGTTTCTTCAATTTTAACCGTGAGCGTGAATTTATCAGGCAATGTGCCGATGGCAGGGTGCGGAAAATATGTTTGCCCGTTGGTTGCGTTCCTGATCTGAAGCGCGTATTGATTGTTATTGATGCTTGCGGTCAGATTATTTAGCGTCCCAATGGTCCAGTTACGGTCATTATTCTGGAAATTTTCCGTGAACGCCTGGGCTATGTTTGATGATGGATTGGAATTGTTGTTGAAAATAGGCAGAATACCCGTCTTTGCCAGGATGAGCGCGAGGGCTAGCAGGAGAACGACAGCCGTTATGATATAGCTGATAGGCTGGCGGCGCGCGGGTCGTCGCACCGGCGGGGCTATCATTCCCGCGCCGCTCGGATGGGTTATTCTGGCGGATGAACCATAGGCTGGCGTGTCGCCAAATGCTGGTTGCGGGCCATAGGCTGATGCTACACCGGGAATGTTGACCTGTGAGGGCTGGCCGTACAGCGATGGGCGATTGAGCGAGGGGGCAGTGAGAGAATCGGCTGGTGGCGCTCCCTGAAAGGCCGGGTTGAGCGGCTGTGAGGGTGGCAGGCGATAAGTAGCGTTGGCGTTGGCTGCTTCTAATGCCTGCGCCATCTCTTCCGCCGACTGGAAGCGGGCGGCGGGCGCTTTAGCCATAGCTTTAGCGACGATGTAGGCCAGAGTATTTGAGACATAGGGGTTGACCTCGCGCAGTGGCCTGGGTGGTGTATGCACATGCTGAAATAAAAGACCCTGTACAGTGGTCGAATGAAAAGGCGCTTCTCCGGTGAGCATCTGGAAGAGTACCACGCCGAGCGCGTAGACATCGGTACGCGCATCGACGGGTTCACCGTTGACCTGCTCCGGTGACATATATTCGGCGGTTCCCACGATTTGATCGAAGCTGGTGAGCGAAGGGTCTTGCGCCGTCGTGTTGCCCGCGATGTTGAGCAGGGTTGGTTCGTGGCGGCTATCGTACAATTTGGCGATGCCAAAATCGGAGAGCAAGAGTTGGTTGGGGTCGCTGGACGAAACCAGCATGTTCTGCGGCTTCACATCGCGGTGAACAATGCCGCGCATATGCGCATGGTGCAGCGCCTTGCCCATCTGGACGGCGTACATGGTGGCCTGACGCGGATCGAGCGCGTGACCGCCGCGCAATTTGTCGCGCAACGTTCCTCCGCCGACGTACTGCATTACCAGGTAGGTCTGACTGCCGAAGTCTCCGAAGTCGTACACAGCGACAATATTAGGATGTTGTAAGCTGGCGACCAACTGGGCCTCGCGCTCAAAACGCACGCGAAAATCGGCCTGCTGCGCGATCTGCGAAAGAATAACCTTGATAGCTACTTCGCGGCGCAAGCGCGCGTGATACGCCTTGTAGACGCGCGCCATGCCACCCTCGCCCAGTTTGGACTGGACGTAATAAGCCCCGATTTGCTGCCCGATTAATGCATCGTTCTCCATTGCCATTGCGCCAGCTTCCCCTTTCGTTTACCCGATCACCTGACATGTCCAGGGTACTGTAACAGTATTTGCCGGACCTGTAAAGCTTATGCTGGCTCCGGTGGAACAATCGGTGGCGGGTATCTCGATAAGCACGCGCGGCTGTTGTTGCCCAGGCCCTAATGTGCCGCTCGCTGGTTTTACAATGATCCCTGACGGATTGGTGCTGGAAGTCCAGTTCAGGCTTGATGTTTGCGAAGTATTAGCCAGTGTTACATAGCAGATGTAGTAACCTGCGGTAGGTGAGAACTGGCATGGCGAATTGCCGCCTGTTGTCAGGCTGGTTGGTGTAACTGAAAGGGTAGCCGCTTCTGAAACGTTGAAGGTAACGTTGACGCTGAAGGAGCCGGAACCCAGCGTGAATGTGACCGTCCCTGAGTAGATGCCCGCTACCAGTGTTGAATTTAAGGTTGAGGCGCTGATGGTAGCGGTAAGCGGTGCGTTCGCGCCCAGAGCGCCATTGGTCGGGCTGACTGACAACCAACTTGCGCCGTCAGACGTTTTGACGCTGGCGAACCAGTTACCCGTCGCGCCGCAATTCGACAGGGCGACCGTTTGCGAAGGGGCTTCGCTGACATGCAAAACGGCGCTGAATTTGAGAGCGTTCGGCGAACCATTGATACAGCCCGTCTGCACAGTGAAGTTGACGGTAAGCGATTCTGTAACGCTGCTGGACTGGCTGGAGAAAGTGATTATGGCGCTGTAGTTGCCCGCCGCGAGTTTTGCAGCGTTAGCAATCACTTTGATTGGTACCTGTGCGGGCGCGGTAATCGTTCCAGAGCTTTGATCGAGCGCCAGCCAGGATGCATTCCAGTTGGCTGTCCAGTTCACACTTCCGGTCCCTGTGGTACACAGCGCGACAGAAGTCGAGATTGCCTGGGTATAGTTTGCGCTGACCGGGCCGAGTGTGACCGATGATGGATTGACGCAACTTAACGCCGCCGGTGTCGTTGCAGGCGCTGACGGAGTGAGTGTTGGCGACGGGGTGACAGTGGGTGTCACGGTGCCTGTAGGTGTGGATGTGCCTGTTGCTGTAGGAGAAGGCGTCGGGGTCGCACCGCCGGAGACGATAGTGAAGGTTAATTGCGCGCTGCGATGCGTGATGGCTTCGCTGGCCGATATGGTGTGTTGCCCGTTAGACCAGGTTGGATCGACTGTAACGTTGACGCTGAATGTGCCATTTGAGTCGGCGTTGACGGTGCTGCTTGTGGCTGGCTGTAATAATTGTGCGACTGACATGCTCAAAGCGTGAGCAGTTTGTGGGCCTGCCGGATGCGCTTCGACAAACAGCGGGGTGGTGCTATCGAGTGTAAGCGTGATGCTGCTGCCAGGAAGGAAATGCTCTCCATGCACCGCAAGAGTACCGCCGCTTGCCACGCTGCTACTGCCACTCAATGAAAGACCGGGCGAGAATACCGTGAGACCAAGCGTAGTAATGCTGCCAAGAATGATGAGAGGAATGAGAATTGCGACGATAAGCAGGGGAGCGCAGCCGCCTCTGGGTGCCGGCTTTGGCGGTAGTGGATGTGACTGCTGCGGGGGATGCTGTACTGTGTGGGTTGGAAAGCTTCCCGTTGAAGCAGGAGGCGTATAGCTGCCCGGTGCCTGTGGTATATAGTTTGTAGGGCCAGCGTTCCAGGCAGGGGACATAGGCCCACCAGCTAACCCACCCTGTAGCGGTGGCGCGTTCGATACGAATGGAACGTTGCCGATCTGGGGCGTTCCCTGCACCATTGGCACGCCGCCGCCAGGAATGGCATCCGCGCCCAGTAATGCACCCATGCCGAGCATCGCTGCGCGTCTTCGTCGTTCTTCATCATCTTCAATCAAGGGAAGAGTGGGTGTATCATCGCTGCCCCGCGACTGGTCGTACTCCCACATTGGAGACAGAGCAGGAGCGGCTGAATTGCCAGGCATGACTGTACTAACAGGTACCTGTTCCAGTTCCGCGCGGCGGAAACCGCTAATTCTCGTCTGGCCTTCTGGTGCGGAAATGGGTGTTCTGCCGCAAATTCCACAGAAGCGGGCGTCTTCTGGAATTTCTGCCCCACAAAATGTACAAAGATACATTGCTTGATCCTCCGCGTGGGAGATGATTTATTACGATGCGGGCAATACATGCATCGCCCGGTTTGATACCTCTCTTATCCAGTTTACAACAGGTAAAGGCGTTGAACAGTTGATAAACTCACACCTTCAATGTGAATAAGGTCATATCTGATAAGTGAAACGTTCAGGATACGTGGAATTTCCGGTCAAAATACAGCAGAAAGTCCAGTTCCTCCTCTGAGAATGCGTAAATCCGCGCCAGAGCGCGATCTATCCTGTCAAATATAACGATTGACCTGCCGGGAAATACACACTGGATGGTCAAAGTACCATGCTTGCGAAACATGGTTCTCATTTGTATGCTGGAAGCAATCGTTAGCTGTTGAACCGTTCGTATTGTTGTGCGATGACACGGAGCGGACGTTGACAATCCATCAGCTTAGTTGTATCGTTAGCGCAGGGGAAGTATCCAGTCTAAATCCTTGTCTGTGCCAGAGTATTTTTTCCACAGGGAGGACCATCTATGCTTACTTTAACCATCCAGCACGCCAGGCGATTATTTTCTACTCCTATTGTTTTGATCGTCATGTTTGTTTTGTTGTCTACTGGCGCGGGCGGCGCGGTATTCGCTAAATCGACTTCCGCCAGGGCAAACGACGATGTACAGTTCACGCAACAGAAGCGCATCGGTTTCCAGTCTGGCGATGATTGGGAACCGGCCATTGCCGCTGATCGCTATGGGCATATCTATACGCTGTTCAAGCACTACGACGTAAGCGGTGGAGGAACTTGTTCTGCGTGTGATCGACACCTGCTCTTCCAGCGTTCTGACGATGGAGGCAATAGCTGGAGCGCGCCGCGTGCTATAGACCCGGTCGTACCTGTGCATGGCGGTCAGTACGACCCGCAGATTATGGTTGACCCGGTTGACGGTCGCACCGTGTGGGCATCATTCCTGCAAAACACCAACTCGGTGATCGCCGTCGTGAAATCGACGGATTTTGGTCGAACATGGAGCGCGCCCATGCTGGTTTCGACGCGCCCGCCGGGATTGGATAAGGATGAACTGGCGGTGCGCGGCAACGAAATCGTGGTGGTCTACGACGACAATTTGAATACCTGGGCGACCGTTTCGCTGAATGGTGGCAAAACCTGGACAACGCACGAAGTCTTCCCGACCAGCAACCGCTTTAGCATATCGCTCTCGGCTGGAGCGGCCATTGACTCGCATGGCAACATCTTCATCAGTTGGGATAGCTTTGATAAGGCGCATAGCAATCTTGGCAACGGCCCGGCGACCGTGTGGGTCTCGAAGTCAACCGATTCTGGCAAGACCTGGACGCGCACCGTGATTAATGTGAGTGGCGCGCCGCCCAACTGTAATAACTGTGGCTATGCGTTCCTTAGCTCGCAGATGGCCCTGCGCATCGGCAGCGATGATACCATCTACTTGCTCTGGAACAGCACCGTCGATCTGACGAATTTCGCGTCTGAGCGTATCTTCTTCGCGCGTTCGACGAACGACGGCAATAGCTATTCAGAGCGCGAGGATATTTCCAGTGCGCCGCCGGGAGTGGAACACTGTTTCCCCGCCATTGCTGTCGGGCAGCAGGCGGGCGACGTGCGCATTGGCTGGATGGATAAACGTACCGGGCGCTGGAATCTCTTCTTCCGCGAGAGCCATGATGGCGGTGAGAACTTTAGCTCGACCGTACAGGTTTCCAGCTTCGTCCCTGGCTATCCCTACCTGTACCCCAATGGTTATGACTTGCCCTATGGCGATTACTTCTCAATGGTGGTAGATCAAAACAACCGGACTCAGATGGTATTTGGCGAAGCTCCCAGCTACCAGGGACCCGGAAACCAGTGGGTTTCGCACAGCCTGGATGATTGATGCCGCCTGCGGCGGCCATCATAAATTAAGGATGAAAGTGTTTGGAGAGCAGGAAAGCGCTAAAATTGGCAACGCTCTCCACCTCGCCTTCGGGCAGCATATTGACGATTTTCTTGACCGTGATACGATGCGGCTGACCGGGCGCGGCTGGCAGCACGAAGCCAATGGCATTCGCCTGCGGCATACGTTCGTAGCGAATTTCGTCGGCCATCAATTCGAGCAGGTCGGCCATATCCAGGCCAAGCGCCTCAGCGATGCTTTCCAACACTTTAGATGAAGGATATTTTTGCCCGCGCTCGATTTCGCCGACGTATATTTCAGAAAGCCCGGCTTTTTCTCCAAGCTCTTTTATGGTTAGCTGGCGTTCCTGCCTTTCGCGCCGGATGACGCGCCCCATGATTTCCTGTAGATCTGCCATGTCTTGTTTCTTTCCTTCCTATGCTTATGGCATAGCTTGCCAGTGATACATGCTGTGAGCATAGTTCTTCTCTATTATTATAGGCTAACAGCATGGTATATTCAAGATACAAAAATAAATTGTCTTGTTCCTGCTCAAGAAAGGAGCGAAAATATGGGAAGTTATGCTTCGATGCATTTTGGAATACGTATGACCGAACAAAAGGATGTGCATACGTTCCCGCCTGTGCCAATGGTGTATGAAACGATGCCCGCGCAGGATTTGAAATGGGAGTATCGCGTGTTGAGCATCGACGCGCGTGAAAAAGAGTTGCCGGATGTGGCTGAACTGAACGAACTGGGAAGCGTGGGCTGGCTGCTGGTGAGCGTTGTAAAGGCTGGCGAGCGGGAACCCGTTCGCTATTACTTCGTGCGGCAACAAAATGCCTGATTTACTGGCGAATTTCGGATAGAAGAAAGGATATAAACACATGTCTTCGAGTCTACTGGTGCCAACCGTGATTGAAACGACGGGTCGCGGAGAACGCGCCTATGACATTTTTTCGCGTTTGCTGCGCGAGCGTATCATCATGATTAATGGCCCGGTTGAAGAGTCAATGGCGAGCCTGGTGGTGGCGCAGTTGCTTTTCCTGGCGTCTGAAAGCACGGAGCGAGAGATTCATCTCTACATCAGTTCGCCGGGCGGTTCGGTGCAGGCGGGGCTGGCGATTTATGATACCATGCGCCATCTGCCCTGCCCGATTGTCACAACCTGCGTGGGATATGCCGCCAGCTTTGGCACGATCCTGCTGATGGCGGGAGATCATGGTATGCGGCGCACGCTGCCGCACGCTCGCATTCACATTCACCAGCCCCTCATTCAAGGTGGATTGGGCGGTCAGGCTACCGATATCGATATTCACGCCCGCGAAATCCTGCATACGCGCGATGTCTTGAATGAAATCATCCATGAACATACCGGACAGCCGATGGAGCGTATCAAACACGATACGGAGCGCGACTACTTTATGAGCGCCACTGAAGCAATTGAGTATGGTATCGTTGACGAAGTGTTGAAGCTGGCTGAAAAATAACTTACAGGGCGTCGATTCTGACTGAGTCCATTTCAAACCATTGAGGGCCGCTATCGAGTGTGCCAAAGCGGAAATTGCCGCGCGGGGTTACGATGGCGAACTGGTTGTCGAGCCAGGCCACAAAGCCGAGCGGGCGCGTGGGTGGCTGTGGAGCGCGTAAAACCAGTTCGCCATCGACGCGGAAATTGGCGGTATGGGGGAGCCATTCCAGAACGTAGGTGTGCCAGTCGGCCATTTCGACATCCAGCGTGGCTTCTTGCGCTCCCGTCACGCGCTGCATCCAGCGAGCGGCGGGGCGCGTTTCGCCGCTGATTCTGCCTAATATGGCGGTAACTGCCAGTGGAAGTGTAGAGACCAGCGCTTCGGAGCGCATACTATGCACGACCTGGGCTTTCCAGCCCCAGCCGGGTACGCCGGGGACGAGCGCCATATTGGAGGGCGGCGAGGCGTAGAAAAACCAGACGGCTTCGGGCAACATCAGGACATCCCCGCGCACAGAGAACGGGTAGTTCCAGAAGCCGAAGCCTGCTGTGCCGCGCAAGGTATTCGCCTGTTCTTGCGTATCGGCGCGAGTAGCTGCCGGTAGCGAAGAACGCGCGCGCACTTCCATACGCACAGGCGGTATCCAGGGGAACTTTGAGCGCGGCAAACGCCCGTAATCGTCGATCTGGGCGTCGGTATACTGGCCCTGTTGCGCGGAATCGAACGACATGCGCAAACGTGAATCGACGAGACGGAGCGCGCCGCCTCCAATACAGGTTTGCGTCCAACGCGGATCGAGCGTTGAGGTGAAGTCGTCGAACATGGCTACTCTTTCCCTGGGGAGCGTCCACTGTGTAGGGACGCGATTTATCGCGTCCGCTTCACGCCAACGACGTAACTAATCGTGTCCCTTATGCCAGCATGGCCTGTTTCTGTCTCTGTACTTCGAGCAGTGTCTCTTCCAATTCCTCCCACACCTCTTGTTCTGCCTCAAGAGCGGATTTCTGCTTTGCCGCCACGATTTCTAAGATGCGGGTGCGGAACGTGCTGAAATACTGGCGTTGTTCGGTGTGCAGTGGCATAACCTCGAGCCGGACATCATTTGATTCGTAGAATTCGTGAGGTTCGAAGGCCAGCGCGAGCATATTGGCGTAGTTGTGAATGAATGAGAGACGATACTGGGACAGGAAAAAATTCTGCTGGGTGCTGGAAACCAGCATACAACCGGCGATTTTGCCTGAAAGTAGAATGGGAGCCGCCGCCGCGCTTAGTTCAAAATCTACCTGGTGAGCGGGAAGCAGGTTGGTGTTACTGCGAATATCGTTGTTTTGCACATCTCTACAGCTACTCACACAGAGTCCAGCCAGGGATTCCGCGCCCAGGAACATGGATTCTTGGTCAAGATTTCCCGGCCAGGGTGTTGTGCCGAAAGCGACCGATTCGCGCAAACAACGTATATACGGGTGTTTATCGGTTTTCATGCAGCGCACAACGGTGATTGCCATACCCAGGCGGTCGGGGTCCAGTTGTCCGATGGCTTGCTCGATGACGAGCTTGCACAATGACCAGGAGCGTATTTCCCTGTGGGTGTTGGCGCGAGCAGATAAGACGCTCGAAATAAATGGGGCTGGAATATCTCTCGATGCATCAATGGCGTCCAGCGACAACGCTTCAACATACTCATCGCCAAGTAGATCGATGAGTTGCATACGATACTCCGGGATTACATTCAACAGTTGTTTGAGGTTTTGCACGCGAGGTTCAGCTTTGCCATTGATCCAGCGTTTGATATTGACTGCCTGCTTCCCGATTTCGTTGTCGATACGCTTCCTGATCTCCGGTATCTGGATAATCAGGCTCAGCAGTTCACGCCAGTCTGTCACATCCTCGTAGAGCATACCATTCCTCCCTTGCGCCTATAATCACTTCTAAATACGTTTGTGCCTCTCATGATAGCAATTCTTCTGCCAAACGTCAACAGTTGATTAGCCGTCTGGCGGGCAAATTTTCTTGTCATCTGATGAATTCTCACGATCAAAATCGGCAAGGGACGCATTCTCGTCCTGTAGGGACAAGGGGCGGATGTGTGGATGGGCGGGGGCCTTGTGCTTGTCCGGGGTGGG
>DASTKD010000252.1:0-4878 GCA_035716135.1 Ktedonobacteraceae bacterium | reverse complement strand
TCCTTCCTGTGAATTCAAAACGCGCGAGCAGGCCATGCAGGAAGAGGTGCGCCTGTTCCGCGATATTCTCCAGGAGCGCAAACAGGCCGTAGAGCAAAAGCTACACGCGCTGCGCCAGAGAGCCACACAATCTTCCCTGCTGGACAGTTCAACGCACGAAGACCTGGAGCGCAAAAAGCAGATTGAAGAGAAAGAGAACGAACACAAGACTCTGGAAAGGGCATTGCGCGAACTCATTTCACCCAAACAGGTTCCCTTTGTCTGGGATATCGCCTTTGTAGAAGTCATGTACAGTGGGGATACGCTGGGCTTCGATATCGTCATCGGCAACCCGCCCTACGTGCGCCAGGAATTGATCTCGCCGCCGTTGTTGCCGCGCCATGAAGTCACCGACGAGAATAAGCGGGAATACAAGCAAAAGCTAGCCGCCATTGTCTATCAAGACTATCCTGATTTCTTCCAGTTTCACCCTGGCACGGGGCATATCGGCCACAAAATCAACGCGCAAAGCGACCTGTACATCTATTTTTACCTGCACGGGCTGAGGCTGTTGAACCCGAAAGGCGCGTTTTGCTTCATCACCTCCAATTCCTGGCTGGACGTGGCTTATGGAGCCGACCTGCAAGAATTCCTGCTCAAGTATTGCCACATTCGCATGATTATCGATAACCAGGGCAAGCGTTCCTTCAAAACAGCCGCCGTCAATACGGTCATCGCGCTCTTTTCCGCACCAACCGCCAAACCCGTTGATGTCACCCTGCATAACATCGCGCGCTTCGTGCTCTTTACGGTAGACTTCGAGCAGATTCTTTCAGCCGATATCTTCAACGCTATCGAGAAGACTACCGCGCGCGCGACCACATCCACCTACCGCGTCTATCCCATTGCGCAGCAAACGCTGCTGCGAGAAGGGATGGAGCCGCTAAAAGAGGAAAGCGACGCAACCTATACCCCCGCCCGGTCGGGCAAAACAGGCCGCGCGCATCTTATCAAAGAGGCGGCAGCAGGCTACAGCAGCAACAAATGGGGCGGCAAATACCTGCGCGCCCCCGACATCTACTGGACCATCCTCGAAAAAGGCCGGGGCAAACTGGTACGCCTGGGCGATATAGCAGAAGTACGCTTTGGCATCAAAACAGGCGCGAACGAGTTCTTCTACCTGGATGAAGCCAGAGCAAAGCAATGGCATCTTGAAGAAGAGTTCTTGCGCCCCGTCATTAAAAGCCCGCGCGAATGCAGGAATATACTAATTGACCCTACCACGCTTAAATCTCGGCTCTTTTTATGTCATAAAACAAAAGAGGAGCTTAAAGGCAAAGCGGCTTTGGAATACATCAAATGGGGAGAATCACAAGGGTATGATCGTCGTCCAAGTTGTAAAGGAAGAGCAAAATGGTGGGATTTAGGAACACAAGATTCCTTTGATTTTGTTGCCCTCCGTTTTCGGGACAAACGTAACTGGAATCCAGTCAACACAACCCCCTCTCTTTTAGCAGGAGACATTATGTTTGTAGGAACATGGCATGATAGATCGTCTATAGGAATTTATAATGCTGTTGCCAATTCGACCTTATCAGTTCTTATATCTGAAATTTACGGACGAGTAAATTTGGGAGATGGTCTTTTAACTACATATGGTCCAGAGATACAGAAATTTGATTTTATTATGACATCGGCCTTTAATGAAGGCGCACGTCAAAATCTATTGAGCAAGTTTAAGACGTTATCAAATCGTGAAGTCAAATCAATCTTTGATGAGGTAAAGTTACCAGACCGACAAGATCTAGACACTGTTATATTTGATGTACTTGATCTTACCCAAGACGAACGAGACGCAGTATATAAAGCAGTAACAGATTTAGTAAAAGTACGGCAAAACAAAGCAGACAGCCTGAACGCACCCAAGAGTCGCGCGTCTGAAGAGAGGCGCAAACGGCTCGCGGCCGTCGATAACACGCTGGGCATCTGGATGGGTTTACCCGATGTAGAAGAGGAAGAGGTTGATAACACCTATGCCTGATCTCTCTACACTGCCTGACGGGACGAGAGTGTTTATCGATACCAACATCTTTCATTTCCATTTTCAGGGCAAATCCACGCATCCTGGTTGTATGAACAGGTGTATCCTGCATCGCCACAAGGTTCCCCTGAGCAATATTGCGACAATGGATGGCGATTTTGCCAGCATTCCCGGCGTGATCGTCTGGAAACCTGACGAAATCGCCTGATAAAAAGGTTCTCTGCTATGCCCACACACGACATTATCGATAACCGCCGCGACAAGCTGGTAGACTCAATCAAGCGGATGCTCGACTCGACCGAGTACGCGCGTTTCGCCGTTGGCTACTTCTTTCTTTCGGGATTGGAGAGCATCGCGGAGCGGCTGGAAGGCGTGAAAGAACTGCACCTGCTGATCGGCAACACCACCAACCGCGAAACGCTGGAGCAACTGGCGGAGGGCTACCACAAGCTGGAACTGCTACAGGACGCGCTTGAAGCCCAACAGTATCCCAAACGCACCGATATGACGCGCATGGCCGCTACCACAGCCGGGAATATCCGCGCAACGGTCGAAGAGATGGACCAGACCGACGCGGGCGAAGCGCTGGTCAAAACCCTGGTGCGCATGATCGCGGAAAAACGCCTCAAGGTCAGGATTTATACGAAAGGGCGGCTGCACGCCAAAGCCTACATCTTCGATTACTATGAGACGCTGTTCGACAGGCAAAGCAGACCTGTAGAACGTCACGAAAAAGGTATCGCCATCGTCGGCTCCTCCAACCTGACGCTTTCGGGCGTCAGCCACAATACTGAACTCAATGTCATTGTGCAAGGCAACGATAATCACGCCGCCCTGGGAGCGTGGTTCGACGAGCTATGGAACGAGTCGCAGGATTTCGACGAGACGCTGATGCGCGAGATGCAGCAATCGTGGGCTATTGCCCTGGCCCGGCCATACGATATTTATATGAAAACGCTCTACACGCTGGTCAAAGACCGGTTGGAGGGCGAGGACGCGCGCGATATTCTATGGGACGATGAAATCACTTCGCGCCTGGCCGATTTCCAGAAAGTCGCGGTGCGCCAGGCAGTGCAGATCATCCGCGATTTCGGCGGCGTCTTCGTCTCCGACGTGGTTGGCCTGGGCAAAAGCTACATCGGCGCAGCCATCATCAAGCATTTTGAGCGCACGGAACACGCGCGCCCCCTCGTTATTTGTCCGGCTCCGCTCGTAGAGATGTGGGAACGCGCCAACGAGGTCTACCAGTTGAACGCGCGCGTCCTCTCGATGGGCTACCTGCGCGAAGACGACAACGGCAATTTCAACTTCTTGCTCAAAGATGCAAAATACCGGGACAGGGATTTCGTGCTTCTCGACGAAAGCCATAACTTCCGGCATGGCGACACCCAGCGCTATAAAGTCATGCAGACATTCCTGGCGACGGGCAAACACTGTTGCTTCCTGACCGCCACGCCGCGCAACCAGAGCGCGTGGGATGTCTACTTCCAGATCAAGCTCTTCCACCAGGACGACAAGACCGACCTGCCCGTAGACCCGCCCGTGCTGCGCGACTATTTCCGCCTGGTTGAAAAAGGCGAGCGCAAGCTGCCAGATCTGCTCTCCAACATCTTGATCCGGCGCACGCGCAACCACATTTTACGCTGGTACGGCTACGATGCCGTCACGCACCAGCCGCTTGACCCATCGCAATTCAAAGCCTACCTGGAAGGCCAGAAACGCGCCTATGTCATGGTAGGAGGAAGACACCAGTTCTTCCCACAACGCACGCTGGAAACTATCGAGTATAGCATCGAGGATACATACCGGGGATTGTACCAGTTATTGCGCGGTATCGTAGGAAAAGGGCGCAAAGGACTATCGAGCAGCGGCGCGGAAGATCAACTGACCTTCGCCAGGTACGGCCTGTGGCATTATGTGGTGAAGAGCAAACAAAAACAGGAACCCTATGTCACCATGCAGCGCGCGGGCCATAACCTGCACGGGCTGATTCGCGTGCTGCTTTTCAAACGCTTCGAGTCGAGCGTCTATGCCTTTCAACAAACCGTGCGCCGCTTATTGCATGTGCATAAAGCCTTTCTGGCATCTCTCGCGCAGGGCATCGTACCCGCCGGTGAGGAAGCGCAGAGCATCCTCTATGAATCCGATGTTGCCGATGAAAGCGTTTTGATCGATGCGTTAAGCAGTGTCACGGGACGCTACCATGTCGCGGATTTTGACCTGCATCGTTTGCAAAGCGCAATAGAACACGATATTCGCCTGCTTGAGAAGATTCTCACGCTGGTCGAACCCATCACGCCTGAGCAAGACGCCAAACTCCAGACATTCTTGAAACGGCTGGCGGAAGCGCCATTAAAAGACGGAAAATGCCTGATCTTCACCCAGTATGCCGATACCGCGCGTTACCTGTTTGAAAACCTGAATCCCAGGGGCAAACGCAACGATATAGAGGTGATCTACAGCGGCGATAAAAGCAAAGCGCGCGTCGTAGGACGGTTCGCCCCTCGTTCCAATCCTGAATACGAAATGTCTCCCAACGAAACCGAGCTACAAACTCTGATCGCAACGGATGTACTCGCTGAGGGCTTGAATATGCAGGATTGCGATAAGATCATCAACTACGACCTGCACTGGAATCCGGTACGCCTCATTCAACGCTTCGGGCGCATTGACCGTATCGGCAGCGAACACGCCATGATCTACGGCTTTAACTTCTTGCCGGAGACGGGCATAGAGAAGAACCTGGGCTTACACCAGAAATTGCATAATCGCATTCAAGAAATTCACGACTCCATCGGCGAAGACTCGGCCATTCTCGACCGCAGCGAGCGACTGAACGAAGAAGCCATGTATGCCAT
>DASTKD010000251.1:0-6151 GCA_035716135.1 Ktedonobacteraceae bacterium | reverse complement strand
ATGGCGGCAGATGTGGAGGCGGCTCGTTTGCTGGTTTATCGCGCTGCCTGGGTCAAAGATCAGGGATTGCCTGCTACAAAGGCCACATCCATTGCTAAACTCTTTGCTACCGAGGCCGCTATGAACGCTGCTTCTCAGGCGGTGCTACTGCACGGTAATCGTGGCTATTCTAACGAATATCCCGTCGAACGTTACTACCGCGATATAAAGGGACTCCAGATTTATGAAGGAACCAGTCATATCCAGCGCGTCATTATTGCCCGCGAACTGGTAGGGCGCGACAAAAAATAGAGAGTAATCTGAGCGTACAATGCGTGTACAAAAGGAGGACACAATGACTGTGTATTCATCTCACGTTGACACCTTCGCCAACGACAATTTGCCCCCACGCGATCAGTGGCCTGATCTTATCTTTACCATCCCTGAAGTACAGTATCCCGACCGCTTGAATTGCATCGCTGAACTGCTGGATAAGCATGTCCAGCAGGGGAACGGCGACCGCCTGGCGATTGCCGGTGAGGATGGGACCCTGACCTATGCGCAGATGCAAGAGCAGGTGGATAAGGTGGCCCATGTATTGACCCATGATATGGGACTGGTACCCGGCAACCGCGTATTGTTGCGGAGCGCAAATAATACTATGATGGCCGTGTGCTGGTGTGCTGTTGCCAAAGCCGGACTGATCGTGGTAGCAACCATGGCTCTGTTGCGCGAAAAAGAACTGGTAGACATCATTGAGAAAGCGCAAATCAGCGCCGCTATCTGTGATCGGCGATTGGATGCTGAGCTACAAGCGGCACAGCAGCGTTGTCCGGTGCTACAGCACATAGTATATTTTAACGATACTTCCCCTACGGGGCTTGAGGCGCGTATGTCGGCCTGGGAGGAGCCTTTTAGCGCGGTGGACACTGCCGCCGATGATACAGTACTGATCGCCTTCACCTCTGGCTCGACAGGCCAGCCAAAGGCAACTATGCATTTTCACCGTGATATTCTCGCGGTCTGCGATTGCTTCCCTAAGTCGATTCTTCATATGACGCCTGATGATATCTGTATTGGAACGCCACCACTGGCCTTTACCTTTGGACTCGGCGCGTCGTTAATCTTTTCAATGCGTGTAGGTGGCGCAACGGTCTTACTGGAAAAAATGACGCCTGACGGTATGCTCGAGGCTATCGGAAAATACCGCGCAACTATTGCATGGTCAAGTCCCCTTTTCTTTCGCCAGATGGCGGGGCTTGCCAGTAAACACGACATCTCGACGCTACAACAGTGTGTATCTGCCGGTGAGTCGCTACCGGTTTCGACGCGCACATTATGGCGTGAAGCGACGGGTATCGAGATCGTCGATGGTATAGGTTCCACAGAAATGCTACATATCTTTATAGCCTCTGCTGGTGCTGAAGTGCGCCCCGGCGCGACGGGCAAGGTGGTACCGGGTTATCAGGCGTGTATTGTCGATGAGCGTGGTCAGCAGTTGCCTCCCGATACGGTTGGGCGACTGGCCGTGAAGGGACCTACCGGGTGTCGCTACCTGGCCGACGAGCGCCAGCGCACCTATGTTCAGCATGGTTGGAATCTCACCGGCGACGCATACCTGATGGATAAGGATGGCTACTTCTGGTTCCAGGCGCGCACCGACGATATGATTATCACGGCTGGCTACAATGTCGCCGGGCCAGAGGTCGAGGGAGCCTTGCTTATGCATTCTGCTGTGGCAGAATGTGCTGTCGTTGGCGCGCCCGACCCGCTGCGCGGAACGATTATCAAGGCGTTCGTGGTACTCAGACCCGACTACGTTGGGGATGCTGCCCTTGCGCAGACATTGCAGGACTTTGTCAAGCAAAATATAGCGCCCTACAAGTATCCACGCGCTATCGAGTTCTGCTATGCCCTGCCACGCGCAGGCACTGGTAAGGTGCAGCGTTATCGGCTGCGTCAGGCGGATTAAAACGATCTCGCCTCATGCCTGCGGTTGCCATATCTGTGCTGTGCCATCGACGCTGGCCGAGGCGATTAAGCCGCCGTCGGGCGACCAGGCTACATAGAAGATGACATCGCTCTGACCGGAATATTGCAGCACCGTTTGCCCGGTCGTAGCGTCCCACACATATACGATCTTGTCATCTCCGCCTGAAGCGATGCGTTTGCCGTCGGGCGACCATGCCAGCCCGTAAGCCTGCCCGGTAGAACCTGTATAGGTCAACAGTGTCTGGCCCGTCGTTGCATCCCAGACCTTTACTGAATTATTAGAGGTGACGGGGCCGTTACCGCCTGCTGATCCGGTGCCTGAAACAATGCGCTTACTGTCGGGCGACCAGGCTACTGACCAGACCGGAGAGTTATGCCCTTTATACGTGAGGATATGTTGCCCGGTTTTGGCCTGCCAGACCTGCACCGTCATGTCATAGCTGGCCGAAGCGATGCGCGTACCGTCGGGGGACCATGCTATGCGTTGAACGGAATCGGTATGCCCAGTATAGGTGACGAGCAATTTGCCACTCGTCACATCCCACACCCTGACGCTATTGTCCTGACTTCCAGAAGCAATGAAATGGCTGTCTGGCGACCATGCCAGCCCTTCAATAAAGCTCGACTGGGTCTGAATAGTCGTTATAAGATGCCCATTTGTGGCAGTAAAAATGGCAAGCGCGCCGTTGACTCCTGCGGCAGCCACCTTTTGTCCGTCGGGCGACCACGCCACCGCGAAGACATAGCGAGCAACGGAGGCTTTCCAGAGCATATGTCCATCGCTGGCGCTCCAAACCTGCACAGTACCGTCGTTGCCACACGAAGCAAGACTTTTGCCATCAGGCGACCAGACCACCTCGATCACTGGACCTGCATGTCCGCTGTACGTTACCAGCGCCTTAGAAAGCACCGGCGCGGAAGGTGTCGGCGATATGGCGGTTGTGGGCGTGACGGCCTGTGTGGGAACAGGCGAAGGAGTTGGAGTGCCAGTTTTGTTTTCTGGCGACGATCCGCCAGAGGAGGCACACGCGGCGAGTAATAAGGGCAGACAGCAAAGAAGCAAACGGAGTACCGGATAATGGAGTAGATTTTTGTGTGCAGCTTTTTCGCCCGAATCTTGATATTTCATTGTTCTCCTCTTCATACAACGGATCGGTTTATTCTCACTATGCGTTGAGCATAGCATGGGAAATACATGGTGTCATTCGCCAAAGGGCGTATTATTGCCCTTCCCATCGGGCTTTTTCCAGAGTTACAATGAAAAGTGATATTTCCACAGTTACGATGGAAATCCAAAAAGGAGCAATACTACATGGATGTCACTCTTAAAAAGCAGGTATTACGCACGTTTACGTATGGCCTGTATGCTATCTCCTGCGCCGATGAGGGCGAAGTCAACATCTTTACCGCTAACTGGCTCACCCAATCTTCATTTGAGCCACCATTACTGGTCCTTTCGGTAGAAAATGATTCGAAATCGCTGCCCATGATCCAGCGCAGTCGCAAGTTTACGGTGAATGTGTTGCGTTCGGGTCAGCGCGAACTGGCGGGCAAGTTGGGGAAATCGGCCATCCAACATCCAGACAAATTAGCCGGTGTTGAGTACAGGCTGGGAACAAATGGCTGTCCCATATTGCTTGACGCGCTGGCGTGGGTAGCCTGCGAGGTGCGCCATACTGTCGAGGCCGGTGATTCAACCATTATGATAGCGGAAGTTGTGGACGTGGGTATGTCAGGGGAAGGGCCATCCCTGACTATGAACGAGGCCGGTTTTCGTCACGCCGGATAACATCAGCATGTGTTAAGATATGTGCAGTAGTCCTGTGTTTAGAAGGAGCCTGGTACATGCAAAACGGAAGTGGCTTTTCCGTAGATGCCGAATTATTCGATCCTGATTGCGCGTTTTGCAATCACAACGAAATTACCCACATCCTGAAAGAGACCCCCCGTTTTTTGCTGGCGGCTGACCATGCCCCACTTGTGGAGGGTCACATTCTCATCATCCCCAAAAGTCACTATACCTGCTATGGAGATGTACCAGGCTCGTTGGACGATGAACTGATCGCCTTAAAAAGCGAAGTGCGGCAATTTTTCACGCGCTTTTATGCTCCACCTGTCTTCTGGGAACATGGTGTCTTCAGGCAAACTGTCTTTCACGCGCACCTGCATTGTTTCCCCTGGGGCGAGACCGGGTATGATCTCAACGAAGGTTTGCACAATGAGATTGTCACTTCTCAGGAGGACGTTCGTCGCTGGCACGCGCGGCACGGGCAGTATTTTTACATGGAGGATAGTACAATCGCGCTGCTCTTTGCACCCGAAATGGAGCGTTACCTGAGCATCATGAAAAGTGTTTTTGTGCGTGGTATCACATTGCAAGGTGGCAAAGCTCAGTGGAGACCACCGCAACAGCGTTACGAAGAAGGCGTACCCCTGTTACGGGCGACTATGGAGAAGTGGCAGCAATTCCGACAACAAGGAGCGAACTATGCCGGTGAGTCCAGTCCGCGATGAGTATGTCATCGCGGGAGATTTGACCTTTCACTATGTACAATGGGGAGAAGAAGGTCCCCCCATTATTTGCGTGCATGGCATTACCGCCAATGCCTTTTGTTTTCAGGCTCTGGCCGACGAGCTATCCAGTACGCATCGTATCTTTGCCTGTGACCTGCGCGGGCGCGGAGACAGCGATAAGCCTGAAAGCGGCTACTCGCTATCTATTCATGCAGCCGATCTCGCGGAAATAATTGATGCCCTGGAACTGGAACGCCCAATCGTGATAGGTCACTCGCTGGGGGCTATGATCGGCCTGTATTTCGCGGCTCACTATCCCGATAAATTGAGCAAACTGATCCTTATTGACGGCGGTGGACATCTTCCCTGGCGCACACTCGCAGAGCAGCCAGCCTGGCTGACGGTCTCTATTGGTCGCCTGGGAACGCCTGTCGCCTCATTTGAGGAATATATTCAGCGTCTCAAGCTAGCTCCATTCCTCGGCCCCTACTGGAACGAGTACCTGGATATTTACTTCGCGCACGATGTGTTTCACCAGCACGATGGCTCGGTTATTTCTAAAGGCTACGCGGCGGGTGTGCATGAAGATCAGATGGGTATTTACGAGTATAAGCCAGAAACTCTCTGGCCGCGTGTGCAGGTTCCCACCCTGCTATTGAGGGCAGGACAGGGTTTGTTTACCCCTGACGACCCGTTGTTGACGGAAGCTGGAGCAGAGGGAATTCGTAACAACATTAAAGGTTGTCAGTTTGTGAATTTCCCGGAACTGAACCATTATACGATAGTCTTTCTGGCGAAGAATGGTCCGGCTCAGGTTGTAGCGGATTTTGTTGTGTAGAAGTAATAGTCTATGGCTATACGAAGTTATAGACTATTTAGAGGTTGAAAATGATGGCTGTCCAACATTCGGAGGTAAAATAAAGGAGAAATAACCTTGGCTATACGAAAAGTCGGCGTCGTTGGTTGTGGGTTGATGGGCGGAGGCATCGCCCAGACTTGCGCTCAATCCGGGTATGAGACGGTAGTACGTGAGATCAACCAGCCTTTGCTCGATAAGGGCTTGACTCGGATTTACGCGGCCTGGGATATGATGGCAAGCAAGGGCAAAATTTCTCAGGAACAGCTTGAGAAAAATCGCAGTCGCCTGCATGGAACGCTCGATATGGAGGCTTTCGCGGATTGCGACCTGGTGATCGAGGCGGTCATCGAGAATATGGAGGAGAAATTGCGTCTCTTCCCGGCGCTCGATCATATCCTGAAGCCGGGCGCGTTACTGCTCACCAACACCTCGTCATTAAACGTCACGCAGATGGGCGCGGTGACAAAAAGAGCGGACAAAGTGTGCGGCTTGCACTTCTTTAACCCTGCCCCCGTTATGAAGCTGGTCGAAATCGTGCGCACCATTTCTACTTCGGACGAGACGCTGGAGACCGTGCGTGAATTCGCGCTTTCGCTGGGGAAAACGCCCGTTCTGGCAAAAGATACGGCGGGTTTCATCGTCAACTTTCTGCTCATCCCTTATTTGCTGGCGGCTATCCGTATGTTGGAGAACGGCATGGCATCGCGTGATGATATTGATGCGGCCATGAAGCTTGGTTGCGGTTATCCGATGGGGCCATTTACCCTGCTTGACTATGTCGGTCTGGATACCACTATGTGGGCAGCC
>DASTKD010000250.1:0-10488 GCA_035716135.1 Ktedonobacteraceae bacterium | reverse complement strand
GAGTGCATGCCGAGCGCTCTCCTATGCGGCTCGAATGCATGCGCCCGTTGGCGCAAGAGGCGCGGGGACAGACCCACCAGGTGCGTGAAACGGCTCGTGAAAGAGCCGATGCTCGTATAACCAACCTCGAAGCAAATATCGGTCACACTGAGTGAAGTCGTCAACAATAAGTGACGGGCTGCCTGAAAGCGCAGCGCGGAGAGAAATTCGCCAGGGGGAATGCCAATTAGACGACCAAAGACGCGATGGAAATGAGAGGGACTCAGATAGGCCACTGAGGCCAGATCTTCGAGGGTCAGCATTTCATGCAGGTGCGTATGCATGGTCTGGATGGCGCGTTCAACGGCCTGCATCTGAGCGGCAAGGGTCTCGTGACGCGCGCCATCTTCGCTGAAAACGGGCGTTGCTGTTTGCATGGTGTTCTTCCTTCTCCCACAGAACTTTCTTCACAGCTCTATTCTTTTCGGCCTGTGAGTAGGCGGTAAAGCAACGCGAACCAGTTCTGTCATCATTACGAAGAACATTGACTTGCTGTGTCACAAGAGGGATGTCTTGTTAACCGAGCTTATAGGTGACAAGCCCTTTGGCGACAGCATTCCCTGAAGCTCCCGTGACCTCTACATCGAGGTAAACCAGGTTGCGGCCGCGACGCAGTACGCGCGCGACAGCTCGCAAATCTTCTTTGTCAGCCGCCGCGAGATAGGCCACCGAGATGTTGACGGTCGTGCCACGCGCTTTCGCCGGCATCTCGCCCTCCGACCAGGCTGCGACCATCGCGGCTGTATCAATGAGCGACGCAATCGCCCCGCCATGCACAATAGTCCCAATGGTGACAAGAGCCTCGCTGAATGGCAGGCTCAGTGTCGCCACGCCCGGCTGTATATCGCCAAGTTGCATCCCAAGATGCCCAACATACGGCGAGTGCGGAAAAAACTGGCGAATGAAATCCGCACTGGATGAAGGATGTTCCACAGGGGTACTCATGCAATACATATCTCCTTTATGGTGTGATGTTGCTCTCCATTATTCTATGTGATGTGTAGGGACGCGATTGATCGCGTCCACTAACGTACTTTTCCAACCGAATGAGGGCATGATGGGAACGCTTGCGGCCCAGCGTCCTGTAGGGACAAGGGGTGGATGTGGGGAGGGGTGGGGGCCTTGTGCTTGTCCTCGTGCGAGTGCGATTCTGCCGGCATTCCGTGATGGGCAGGAGCCAGCCGCCCCACCCCGGACAAGCACAAGGCCCCCGCATCCCCTCCCCTCATCCCCTTGTCCCTACAGGATGCAAAGCCCTACCCCCTATTACTCCATTGGCTCATCAAAATTCACACGCAAAGATCAAAATCCGAATCAAGGCGCGGCTTGCCGGAATTTGCGGTACTTGCGAATCAACGTGTTGGTTGAACTGTCGTGCTTGAGTTCGCTGTCATTGGACAGTTCGGGAACGATGCGGTTTGCCAGCACTTTGCCCAGTTCGACGCCCCATTGATCGAACGAGTCGATGCGCCAGATGGTTCCCTGCGTAAACACTTTGTGTTCGTAGAGGGCGATCAGCTTGCCCAGCGTTTCGGGCGTCAGGCGTTGCGCGAGAATGGTGTTGGTGGGACGGTTGCCCTCGAAGGTGCGGTGTGGCACCTGGAAGGCGGGAACGCTGTCCGCCACCACTTCCTCTGTAGTCTTGCCCATCGCCAGGGCTTCGGTCTGCGCGAAGAGATTCGCCATCAACAGGTCATGGTGCGGCCCCAGCGGGTTCAGCGCTTCGTAAAAACCGATAAAATCGCAGGGGATCAGTTTGGTTCCCTGGTGAATTAGCTGGTAAAAGGCGTGCTGGCCGTTGGTACCCGGCTGGCCCCAGATGATCGGCCCCGTCTGGTAATTGACCTGTTTGCCATCCAGGTCAACATGTTTGCCGTCGCTCTCCATGTCAAGCTGTTGCAGGTAGGAGGTGAGACGACCGAGGTAATAGTCATAGGGCAGTACGGCCACCGTCTCGGCTCCGAAAAAGTTGTTGTACCAGATGCCGATCAGACCCAGCAGCACGGGCAGGTTGCGCTCGAAAGGCGCGGTGCGGAAATGCTCGTCCATCGCGTGGAAGCCGGCCAGCATTTCGCGGAATTGTTGCGGGCCGATGGCGATCATCAACGACAGTCCAATGGCCGAGTCGTAGGAGTAGCGGCCTCCCACCCAGTCCCAGAACTCGAACATATTGGCGGTATCAATGCCGAATTTTTCGACCTCTTTCGTATTGGTGGAAACCGCCACAAAGTGTTTAGAGACGGCCTGTTCGCCCAACGCCTGCACGCACCACTGGCGAGCCGAACGCGCATTGGTCAGCGTCTCCAGCGTGGTGAAGGTCTTGGAAGAGACGATGAAAAGCGTCTCCGCCGGGTCAAGGCCGTGCGTCACTTCTACAAATTCGTTGCCATCGACGTTGGAAACGAAACCAACCGTGATGTCGCGGTCGCTGTAGTATTTCAGCGCGTCGTAGGCCATGTTTGGGCCGAGGTCTGAGCCTCCAATGCCGATGTTGACGACATGACGAATGCGTTTGCCGGTCGCGCCTTTCCACGCGCCGCTGCGCACGCGCTTAGAGAAATCCGCCATCTTGTCGAGTACGGCGTGGACCTGTGGCACGACATTTTCGCCATCCACCATGATCGTCGCATCTCTGGGAGCGCGTAGCGCAACGTGCAAAACGGCGCGTTGCTCGGTGATATTGATTTTATCGCCCTGGAACATGGCGTCGATGCGCTCGCGCAGGCCCGACGACTGCGCCAGGTCGAGCAGCAGGCGCATGGTTTCGCCGGTGACGCGGTTCTTGGAGTAGTCCAGGTAAATACCAACGGCCTCGGCTGCGAAACGCTCACCACGCTGCGGGTCATCGGCGAAGAGCGCGCGCAGGTGGAGGTTGCGCGCGCCCTGGTAATGTTCCTCCAACGCCTTCCATGCGGGACGCTGCGTTAGCGGTGTAATACCAGTAGACATTTTAGGCCCCGCCTTCCGCTTTTTCCAGGTGGCCGCCAAAGGCGAAACGCATGGCCGACATCACCTTGTTGCCGAAATCGGCCTCACCGCGCGAAGCGAAGCGCTCATAGAGCGCGGCGGTCAGCACAAACGCAGGTACACCCTCATCGACAGCCGCCACGATGGTCCAGCGCCCCTCGCCAGAGTCTGAAACGCGGCCTCCGAATTGGGACAGCGTGGGGTCTTTGATGAGCGCGGCGGCGGTCAGGTCGAGCAACCACGAGCCGATGACGCTACCACGCCGCCAGACTTCCGCCACATCGGTCAGGTTCAACTCATATTTGTAGTAATCGGGGTTGCTCAATGGCGCTGTTTCGGCGTCTATGTCTTGCAGGTGGTTGCCAATGTTGGCGCGATGCAGGATATTCAACCCCTCGGCATATGCGGCCATGATGCCATATTCGATGCCGTTATGCACCATTTTGACGAAGTGACCCGCGCCGCTTGGTCCGCAGTGTAAGTAGCCCTTCTCGGCGGTCCCGCCGACCTGCTCGCGTCCGGGTGTGCGTGATGTCGCGCCGACGCCGGGGGCCAGCGCCTCGAAAATGGGCGAAAGATGCTGCACAATATCGTTTTCGCCGCCGATCATCAAACAATAGCCGCGATCCAGCCCCCATACGCCGCCGCTGGTGCCGATATCCAGGTAATGGATGCCTTTAGGCTTCAATGCATTGGCGCGGCGAATGTCGTCATGATAATAGGAGTTGCCGCCGTCGATCACAATGTCGCCTTCGGCAAGCAGGGGAACGAGCGTATCCAGCGTCGCATCCACCGAGGCGGCGGGAACCATCAGCCAGATAGCTCTGGGGGTATCAAGCTGTTTGACGAGATCGGGCAGCGAAGTCGTGCCAGCCGTGATAGCCTTGTCATCTAAGGCCGCCTGCACGGTGCTATCATGGCGCGCCATGCCAATTACCGTATGGCCGTTGCGCAGCAGCCGCTTCGCCATATACGCGCCCATGCGCCCAAGTCCAACTAATCCGAGTTGCATAAGATATTCCTTTCTTTTATGACCAGGGCGAAGGCAAGCCTCGCCCCTACCCTATTACGAATACGTAGCGCAGCACCGATTCGTGTAGGGTAGGGGCGAGGCTTGCCCTTGCCCTGGTGTTCGCGCATTGCAAATATTAGTTTCTTGTCACACTGTTATCATTATGCACGTTGCGGGCTGAGTGTCAATGGCTATTACTATCGCGCTCGCGCTCCGTAGACTGGCAGGAACGTTCCCAGGAAGATCAGCAGGATGCTGGCAAGGATTACCGGCAGAAAGGCCAGGGCGGGCAGGTTGAAAATATCCCATAAGCCGCCGCCGATAAAAGGCCCGGCGAAGGCGGTACCGTAACCGATGGAGAGCGTAGCCCCCGTGAGGCGCGCTACCTTATTGGGAGCCGCCAGTAGCGCGGGCAAGGCGAGAGCCAGTGTGAAGACGAGGGCGGAACTCGCGCCAAGCAGCGCGGCCCACATGTATTCCAGGCTGGCGGGCGTGAAGATCCAGCCGAGCATGGCTCCGCCACAGACAATGCCTGCCAGTACGAAAGGCCAGCGGCGACCCGTCATGCGCTGTGCGAAGAAGGTGACGAGCAGGCTGGAAGGGATTTGTGCGGCATTGAGTATCGCCAGGGCTAGCGGTGTCAGGTTCGCATGGTTTATGGCCTGGTTGTAGTTGGCAATCCAGCTATTCATCGCAAAGTAGATCAGGCTGCCAGAGCCAAGTAGAAAACCAAGATGCAGCGTACTGACGCTCGCACTTTTTTGAGAAGTTGGCAATGCCTCGCCGGGATGTGTCGTTGTTTCGCTGCTCGCAGGCAAAATAAACACCTGGGGAGGCGCGGCAGGGGCAAGCCAGAGCCAGAATACGAGCAATACGATGACGGGCAATCCCCAGAAAACAAAGGTGGCGACCCACGCGCCTTTGCCCAGGAAGCCCAGCATGAGCGGAACGGTGGCTCCCGCGCCCAGCGTCTCACCAATAATCAAGCCATCGGTGAAGAGCGCGGTCGCCAGGCCGATATGCGCGGGAAACCAGTGCCGCACCAGTACAGGAATCGTGGTCTGTGTCAGTGCAATGCCCAGGCTCAGAAGTACGGTGAAGAGGAAAAGCGGAAAGGTGGCGGGCCACAGCGCGCGCAGCAGCGAACCACCCGCCAGTACGATCAATCCCAGCGTCACAGCGTTGCGCCCGCCGATTCTTTCAACCAGCAGCCCCGACGACCAGGCCGCCGCGCCCAGGATGAGTATAGGTATGGAGGTGAGCAGCCCCGTAGCTGTATAAGAAAGGTCCAGGTCGTGTTTGATGAGCGGCAGCACAGGCGGTACTGCCAGGATGACCGAACGCAGGTTGATGCCTACGAACAGCAGTAATGCGTAAACGACAATGACGCGCCACGCGCCGCTAACAGGTTCTTCCGCCGTTGAATTTGCCAGTACTTTCAATGAATTTGTCTAAGTTTCTACTAAAAGTCCTGACGCCCACAAGGGGCGTCACTAAACCATAGAGTAGTGTATCATTTATGGGCGCGTGACACCAAACAACGAGAGCAATGCTCCCAGGCATCCTTTGCGCTCAGTCGCCTCGTCTCGTGTACCGGCGGGTATGTGCAGGAGATGTTCCCACGATTGCATGTTCCCCTCTGCCGTTGTAGGGATCAGGATCATGGGCATCCCGTTTTTGGGACGCAGGGTAATCAGCGGGTTTAGCTCCACTCGATGGCCCGGTGCGAGATGCGGCGTGAATTGCTGGAGGATGGTTGCCAGCAGCAGTTTTGCCTCGAGTTGGGCAAAAGGCATCCCAATACAGATGCGCGGCCCACCGCCGAAGGGGAAGTAGGACCAGGGCGGCACTTTCTGCTCGTTGGCAGGGTCCCAGCGTTCCGGGCGGAATGCCTCGGCGTCGCCCCATATCTCCGGCAGGCGATGGATGACCCACTGGCTGAACATCACCATTGTTCCCGCCGGAAAATGCACGCCATCGAGATCAAATGCCTCGGTCGCGCGCCGCCCCTGCGTCCAGGCGGGCGGATAGAGGCGCATAGATTCGTTCAGTACCCACTCGGTGTAAGGCAGATTGGGCAGGTCTTCGATAGTGGGCGCGCGCCCGGCCAGCACGCTTTGCAATTCTGCCAGCAGCTTTTTACGTACATCTGGATGTTGCGAGAGCAGGTAAAATGTCCACGTCAGGGCATTGGCCGTTGTCTCGTGACCGGCTGCCACGAACGTCATGATGTGGTCGTGTAGCTGTGTATCACTCAGCGCCATCTCGCCTTCCTGCGCCTTGAGCAGCATCGAGAGCATATCACCTTTATCCCCCATTTCGCTGCGGCGTTGCGCGATCAGTTTATAGATAAACTCATCAACGCGCCGTTTCGCTGCCATACGCCTGCCATAGGCCGTGAAAGGTTGATCGATGCGCACATTCAAAAAGCCCTCAAGCAGCCCGATGGGGTTGCCGATCATCTCGGTGAAGGCGTTGCCCAGTGTATCCACCTGGCCGGCCACGTCCAGATTGAAGAGACACTTCCCCACGACGCGCAGCGTCAGTTCCTGCATAGCGCGCGCCATGTCGATGCGCTCGCCCGCCTGCCAGCCCTTGAGCATCCCCTCTGTATACTCGGTCATGACGCTGGCGTAACTCTCGACGCGTCGCTTATGAAAGGCAGGCTGTACCATACGCCGCTGCTGGCGATGCGCCTCGCCGTCGATGGTAAGCAGACCATCGCCGATTAACTGGCGCAGTCCCTCGGCCACTTCGCGGCTGGTAAAGTTGCGCGGGTTCTCCGTCAATACGTAGCGCACATGCTCTGGCCGGAAGAGCAGCACAATTGGCGTCTTGCCGATGTAAATAGTCGCCATCTTGCCATACTCGCGCTGTAAAGCCTGCAAATAGCCAAGCTGGTCGCGCCTGAAGGCGAGGATGTTGCCGACCACCGGAAGCGGCCTGGGTCCTGGCGGCAGCGCCGGTGTTTGTGTTTCTGGTGATTCTAAGATTGTAGCCATGAGATGTTCTCTGATTCCCTGTTGTTATATCAACTACTGTTGAGAATCATAGAACATAGCGCGTGAAAAAAGCAATGCAGCTAGCTGGTGTGCTTTACAGCATTAACCCTCTCCTTCTTCGCCTATGCTGGTCCGCACATGTTGTGACATCTCTTGTTGCCATACTTTAGTCAGACACTCCAACGTACCCTGAGAAAGTGGCTCACTTTCCAACGCTGCCAGATTGCACTGAACCTGTTCCACTCGCCGTACTCCCGGTATTACCGCCGTTACAGTCGGATGGCTCAGGCAAAACTGTAAGGCAATGTGCGTCAATGAAATCTTTGGATCAAGGAGAGATTGGAAACGTGAAACACGGTGGAGTGTTTCTTGCAAGAGTTCTCCACGAAAGACTCGTTTGCGCCAATCCTGCCGATGAAATTTCATCCCTTCATGCCATGTTCCCGTTAATGCGCCCGATGCCAGAGGTGTCCTGGCAATGATACTTATGCCATGTTTCTGAGCAAGAGGAAACAACTGGATGGCTGCCCGTTGATCTAGCAGACTGTACGGAGCTTCAATAATGTTCACACGCCCGGCCGCGATAACTCCATTGGCCTCATCCGGGCGATGATCGCTCACCGAGATGCCAAAAGTACGAATTTTCCCAGCCTGTTGTAAAGCGTGCATCATTTCATACCACTCAGTTTCATCTGACCAGGAGGGACACCACGTTTGGAAGAGAACCGCGTCCAGACAATCAGTTTCTAGCCGACGAAGGCTCCCCTCCACCTGGCTAAGAATATGCTCTTTTGGATAAATGGCCGCGATAGGTGTTCCAGGAGATGGCGACCAATGATAGTTGAAAGGGTAGATTTTCGTAATGGTAGTAACACGGCTTCCATATTCTTTGAAGACGTGCGCGATCAACCGTTCGGCGCGGCCATTGCCGTATAAAGCAGCCGTGTCGATGAAAGCGCATCCCATTTCTAACGCTTGAAGCAGCGTTGCCAGTGATTGTTCTTCAGGTTGTGGCCCCCAGCCGCCACCGATGGCCCAGGTTCCAATGCCTATACGGCTGCCAATCAATCCTGCCTTGCCAATCCTGACAGAACTATGTTCGATCTGTGTCATGGTGTTGCATCTCTCGTAGTGTGACAACAATAGCCTTTCTCAATTGGCCTACCATCGGTTCATCTCTCCAGCGTGACGCGAGGAATTTTGTATAGATCTCACATGCCCAATTAACATTCTCTTTACTGATTAAAGCCTGGGCGAGTTGCAAACCCTGTAAAGTCTTATCAACGCAATTGTCTGGCAAGTCAGCGACTAAATATGCTTCTGCCTCTTGCATGAGCAAACGACAACGACGACGACTCATGGTGGGATCGAGTTTTCGACTGGCGGCTTGTAAGTAATCCAATCCTTTGAGCGGTTCGCCAAGTAGGACAGAACACTCACCTCGCGTTGACTCGATTGATTCCATTGAGAAACGGATATGCGCAATGTCTTTCTCAAGAGGATTAAAAGGTCGGCGGATCAAGAATTTCTGAGCCTGGTCAAGCGCACGATAACAATCGTCAGCTTTCTTATTGCGGGCAAATGCTTCTCCTAGCCCCATCCAGATATAGGCTTTGATGTATGATTGCGACCGTTCAGCAACTTTAAGCGCTTCTTGATAAGTGTTCAGAGCTTCCTCAAAATGCTCCTGACGTAAATGTACAACTGCCAGACGTTCTACCGACATTGCAGCTAGATCAATAGATTCGGCTTGAGTGGCGAGTCGATGTGCTTCACGAAAATATTTTTTGGCATTACTATACCTGAAATTATCACGGGCTAAACTTCCTGCAAGCTGGTAATTTTGTACCAGAATAGACATCACTCGACGTTCATCACTGGGATTGGTATCGGCATGTTCTTCAAGTTTACCCATCTGCTCAAAAAGACCACGCTCTGTGATGCGATTGTTACTTGCGTAGTATAACTCCCAGCGTGAATCGGTTTCATTTTCCCAGCTATCGACAATCCAGGTATCCAGCGGAATATTTCCAAAGGGGGAAAGTCTATCTATCACTTCTAAATCGAGGAGGGAACGCGGAATTCCCAATCTCAACACCAATGATTCTCTTGTGTCAATATTGGAAATAAAGGGTGTATTTTCGAGTTCTTGTAACCACCTTGCTGTAATCCCCATTGCCTCTGCAAGTCGCTCCTGAGTTAATCTATTTGCTTCCTTCCGAAAATATTTAATGATTTTTCCATGATGTCCCTTAGCCTCATCTAACGTCATACTTCTTCTCCTAAAACACGAAGTCTATGTTCGTGTTTGATGTATTATCTTCGTGGTTTGGCGCTTTGCAGAATGCTAATATCACTACAGTTGTCTACCTAAATGCAGCAAACAAAGTATAGCTGACTCTGTATTGAAATACAAGGTAAATACAGAGAGTGAAAATTGTAGAAAGGATCTTTACATGAGCGAGAACAAAAGCGAAGTGGCGCGCGTGTTGGAGCAGATCGAGTTGGAATTTCAGGCGGCGCAGCGCGGCCTCTACGGGCTGGCCTTTGGCAGCGCCAAACACGAGTTTATTACCAGCAAGATGGAGCAGATGGGCAAACTGCATGAAAAGCTGCAAACAATGGTCGGGGAACAAGAGGCCGTGAAGTTGTTGGCTGAGACGTTAGAGAAGGCATAAAGGAGAGAGGAAACGCATGAGCGAACCAGTGTTGGATTACGTGCGCGATCACTGGCAGGGCGAGAACGAGGAGTTTTTCGTGTCTTTGACGGATGCCACGTTCCGCAAACACTTCAAAGCCTATATGGAAAGCCAGGGGCTGTGCGCCCTGACGTACCTGGAACTTCAGGAGCAGTTCAGGCAGATGGCACAGCAGCACTTTGAGGCTTTTCAGAAGTTTCGCGGCCTGGACTACTGGCTGACATGTGGCGATAGCGATGTCAGGCTACAGCCGCGCACCTATGAAGGGTATCTGCGAATGCAGAGGGTGAAGGACAAATAGCTGCGCAAGTGGTACACTATGTACATTGAACGAAAAACTGGTCAGGCTATTATCAAGTAATCTATGCAAAATCCTCATGATCCCTATCTTGCTCTGCGGTTCCGTGATTTCCGGTTCTTACTGGTTGGTATATTTTTCGCGGGTTTAGGCTCGCAGATGATTACGGTTGCCATCGGGTGGGAGCTGTATATACGGACGGGTTCCGCGCTAGCGCTGGGCATTGTGGGGCTGGTGCAGGTCGTTCCTGTTTTCATCCTCTCGTTGCCTGCCGGGCAGTTTATTGATCGCTTCAACCGCAAGCGTATTGTGATCTGGGCGCAGCTTGTCCTGATGCTGTGTTCGCTTGGTTTGACCGTGCTGTCTTTCACGCATGGCTCGCTGCTCCTGGTCTACGCCTGCTTATTGATTTACGGTTGCGCGGTGGCATTCGATAGCCCGGCCAGCGCAATCCTGGTCGCGCAAATTGTG
>DASTKD010000249.1:0-10872 GCA_035716135.1 Ktedonobacteraceae bacterium | reverse complement strand
GTAAGCTCTGCCAGTTACGCAAGTTTGTAACCAGACAACATATATGCCCATGAAGGTTACATAGAAAGGTATTTTAATCATGCTCAAACATCAGTACGTGGATGTCAACGGCATTCGCCTGCATTATGTGACGGCGGGCGAAGGGCCGCTGATGCTCTTCCTGCATGGTTTCCCGGAGTTCTGGTATGCGTGGAAAGACCAGTTGGAGGAATTTCAACGCGATTTTACGGTAGTGGCTCCCGATTTGCGCGGCTATAATCTCTCCGATAAACCACAGGGCGCTGAACACTATCGCATGGCCTATCTGGTCGAAGATGTACGCCAGTTGATCGAACACCTGGGCGCGCAAAAATGCACGCTGGTCGCGCATGACTGGGGCGGCGCGGTCGCGTGGGTTTTTGCCATTGCCTATCCCGAACTATTGGAGCGGCTCATCATCATCAATTCGCCACACCCGGTTGTCTTCCAGCGCGAGTTGCGCGAAAATGCAGCCCAGCAGAAGGCCAGCCAGTACATGCTCATGTTCCAGAGTCCCAAAGCCGAGCAAATGGTTTCCGCCAACAATTACGCGCACCTGAGCGAAGGATGGGGTTTGAACAAAGTGTTGAGCGAGGCCGACATGGAGTTATACCACCAGGCATGGTCGCAGCCGGGAGCCTTGACCGGCGGCTTGAATTATTACCGTGCCTCCCGGCTTGCTCCCCCAACTGAGGCAATCGGCCAGAGCGACCTTTCAGCCAGATTCTCACAGCCACTCTCAGTTCCCACTCTTGTTATCTGGGGCGAACAGGACGCGGCCCTGCTCCCTGGCAATCTCAACGGCCTGGAAAACTACATCTCTGACTTGACTATCCAGCGCGTTCCCGGTGGTTCGCACTGGGTTATCCACGAACAACCAGGGCGCATCAACGAACTTATAAGAGGGTATATTGGCAGCAATCGCTGAAACTGCTATACGTAAATACAGTAGTATATAAGCCCTGTCAATCGCTAAGGGTGTTCATGAAGTATAATGTGCCGGTATACATGAAAACAATAGATTGGCGGGTATTTGATGGCGTTGAAACAATTCCTCTATCACACCGTGCTGGGACTGGTACCGGTGGGTTTTAATTTGCTCAATTTCTTGCTGGCGGGTAATTTGCCGCCGCTGGGGAGCGCCTGCGTGATTGCGGAAGATCAGGGGCGCTTTGTGCTGCTGAAGCGGCCAGGGGGCATGAAAGTTTTTCCAGGCGGGTTTATGCGCTGGCGAGAATATCCGGCTGAGACGGCGCAGCGCGAGTTCCGCGAAGAGACCGGCCTTGAGGTGCGCTTGCTCGATACCATTGGCATCTACCCGGCGAAGAGTGATCGCCTGAATCGTTTGAGTACATTGACTATTACGTTCGCGGGCGAAGTGGTCGGCGGATCGCTGAAAGACAGCATTGAGGGACATCCATGCTGGCTGGGTGAAGGTGAAACGCGCGAGCGGCTGCCTAAGCACTATACGCGAATGCTTGAGGATTACATGGCTTATCGGGAGCGTCGCGCCCAGGGTTAATTGGTGAACTGGCTGAAAAAATTCCAGATCACCACATTGGCATCAATCGTCTGGGTGGTAAAGCCCAGCGAGGGTATCGGGCTGGAGCCAGGCCAGGTATGGCCGCCATCGCTGATACGGTAATGCTCAACCACAGTACCGGGCGCGCAATCAGACCATTCGATGCCCGTCACATCAGCCTTCTGGTAAATGACCTTGTTGGTGTTCTGGCAATGATCGAGGCCCAGCCAGAGATTTAGCATCGTCTGTACAGAAGCCATGCCCAGGCCGGGATTGCCGCCGTAGGGTGCTAATTGATCGGCCTGCCCGTGAATTTCCAGGAACGGCACGGCGCGCGCTGGATTGCAGCCGCCCGGCACATGATAGAATGCGCCCTCGACGGTGGCGAACGCAGCAATCTGCTGGCTTAACTCGCAGGCCAGGCGGTAGACCATACCGCCGCCCTCCGAATAGCCAGTGACGTAGATGCGATGCGTATCAACGCAGTAATTATTTTCGAGATAACTAATCAGGTCGCGGGTGAATTGCACATCATCGGCGTCGCCGGTTGGCCCATAGTGACCAATGCCGGCATCCCATGAGGGCGGGCTATCGACGGCCTGGGGGAAAACCAGGATGAAACCGGCTTTATCTGCCTCCGCGCCCATATTGGTATGTTGAGCCGTATTCTGTGCCGTGTTATCATAGCCGTGATAGTTAATCACCACCGGCTGTAGCTGCGAACCATAAGAGGGAGCAAGATGGACGAGAAAAGTACGCTTCAACCCGGCTGATTGAATAGAGAGCATCATATCACCCGCTTGATGCGGCGGTGTTTTGCACACACTGATTTGCTGGTTCGTGGTGACAGAGATGCCACCGGAGGGTGGTTTACCGGAAGGGGGTAGAATGCCCGCCCGCGCGCTATACACGGCAACGCCCAGAATGAGAAGCAACGCTATGATGATACCGGTAATGGCGATAATACGACGCTTATTGGAAGAACGTTGATAGTTGGGATTATGCATCTATCCTACTCTAGTTTATTTTGTTGCATGGTGTATTAGAACGTAACAAGTATAGCATTTTAGAGCGATGACGGGCAAATTACCGGTTAAGCCAGGAGGACGTTCTGTGTCATTCTCGTTTTCGATTGGCGCAATTCATTAAGAGAAAAAATAAAGGAATTCTAAACTATGCCTGATGAAATACAAACCGAGGTCGTACAGGTGGATGCCTTACGGCCCGAACCATCGATTATCGAACGCGCGGCGGGCTTATTACGCGCAGGTAATGTGGTGGTATTTCCTACCGAGACGGTCTACGGGCTGGGCGCGGACGTGTTTCAGCCCGCCGCGCTGGAGCGTATTTTTGTTGCCAAAGAACGTCCTCACAGCGATCCTCTGATCGCGCATATCGCCGATGAAGCATCATTGGAGCTTTTGACGACGACTTTATCTAAGCAGGCAAAACGCCTGACAAGCGTGTTCTGGCCTGGTCCGCTTACCCTGATATTGCCACGCGGCCCGCGCGTTCCACATCTCATAACGGCAGGATTGGAGACGGTCGCGGTGCGTATGCCGCGTCACCCCGTCGCGCTCGCGCTGATTCGCGCCCTGGGTTCGCCCATCGCCGCGCCAAGCGCGAATCGCTTCATGCACGTCAGCCCCACCAGCGCACGGCATGTGCTATCAGACCTTGCCGGGCGCGTCCCTTTGATTCTAGATGGTGGCCCATGCGAAGTAGGGGTAGAGTCAACGGTACTCGATCTCTGCTCTGAGCCACCAACCATCTTGCGGCCAGGGGGCGTCAGCCTTGAAGCGTTACGCGCCGTTGTACCCGATGTGCAGCCTCCACGCCTTCGCAAAATGGAAGATACCGCTCATCCTGATGAGAACGACGTGCAGGCGCAACACTCGCCCGGTCAGATGCTCACACATTACGCGCCTGCCATCCCGCTCTTGCTCTACGACGGCAGCGCGGAGTCTATGCGTGCTGCCATGCTGGCGGAAGCGCGGCAGCGACTGGCGCGGGGTGAGCGCATCGGCCTGCTGGTGGCTGACGAAGATGAAGCTACTTTTCAGCACAGTGGCGTGCTGGTATGCTCGCCTGGCAGTGCTACTGATTCTGCCCAGATTGCCGCATCGCTCTTCCGCTGCTTGCGTACCCTGGAGGATGCGCGAGTACAGGTAATATTGTGTCGCCAATTTGATGATCGCGGTCTGGGACTGGCAATCCGTGACCGATTGTTGAAAGCGGCGGGTGGGCGCGTGATTCAGGTAAAATTGTAGGGACGCGATTCATCGCGTCCGCGTTCGCCATATGCCGAGGTGAGCGGACGCGATTCATCGCGTCCCTACAAATCACTCGGTAGGACGGAGGCCCTAATATTTTTTCATCTTTCGTCGATGGAGACGATGCGCATTACCTGTCCGCCCGGTGCCTGGAAGTAAAAGAAATCGTTGCCGGTGTATTCCACTCCGGGCAGGCCAGCATCGAGTACTTTCTGCTTTAGCGCGGATGCGTTGTCGGTCTTTAATTCAAACCATGCCCCGCGACGGGCTTGCTGCTCATCGAGTGCGTCCTCGGTGAACTCCACGCTCAGGGATGCGCCATTAGAGAAGACGACTGCGATGACCCCTGTTGGGAGACCCGGCGCATCGGAACTCGCCAGGACTTTGAAACCAAGAATCTCAGTGAAAAATGTCGTCAATTTATCTCTGACATCGGGGCGCGCAAAAATGTGTACGCGATTGCTAAGGGCGATCATAAGAGTCACCTTTCTATTTATGTCACTTCATTGTTTGAAGGATAACATGCAGGCGTGACAACAGTATGGCAGTAGTCGGCGATCTAAGAGAAAACTTGCGGCTCATATTATCCCTGTCCCGTCTCCGTGCTGGTGGCCTCGCGTACCGGGCGTCTGCGTTTTGTGGCGGCGCGACGCGCCTGAGCTGCGGCGCGCAGGCGTGGCACTACCAGGAAGACGTAGAGCGCGGAGATGATAAAGACACCAACGGAGATAATCAGGGGCAGGCCGGGCATGATGTTGGAGCCGATACCAAGCGAGGCCAGGATTGCCAGCGCGCCAAAGATGATAATGGTCAGGATGGGAATGGTCCAGCCGCCCTTGATGCGGAATGAGCGTTCGGCATCAGGCTGTTTGCGGCGCAGGCGTAGCACGCACAGACCTGCTATCGTATAAATCGACGCTTCCAACACAGCCCCGAAGAGGATCAGCGCGTTGAATTCGCCTGTGAGAAAGATAATTACGGCGACGGCGGCGGATGCGACGGTCAGAAAGATCACGGCAAAATATGGCACGGCGAACGCTATGCTGATGCGTGCGAAAACCTGCGGCAGGGTGTCTTCGCGCGCCGCCGCGTACAGGAAGCGCGAAGCGGTGGCGAAGCCGCCGTTAAAGGTCATGACCGCTGTGAACAGCGTGGCAATCAGCATCAGCCAGATGCCCACCTGGCCCAGCGCGGCCTTGCTCAAGAGCATTTGCGGCACGGGAGAATTGAAAATGGCCGGGCTATGCACGTTCAGCAACGCGCTTGCAGCCAGAGTGAAGAGGGCGTAGGAGATGCCGAGCAGCGCCAGGGCGATGAACATGCCGCGCGGGATCAAGCGGATGTCGGAGATTTCTTCTGAAAGCGGCGTAACCCATTCAAAAGCGGAGAAGACGAAGACGCCGACGGCGACCGCGTTCACCAGCGCATCGGGATGATAGAGCGCGTCGAAAGGATTGTGCAACTGGAAGCCATTTTTTGCCAGCGCGATTAGCGAAATAACAACGGCAAAGGCCAGCAGGCTATAGGTGGTGATGTCCTGCAAGAGACCGGCAATCTTGATACCGCGCAGGTTCGCGCCCATTGCCAGCCCCAGCAGGGCCAGTATCCAGATGAGCGAGGCCCAGTTCGGCAAATTGAAGGCGTAGGTGATGGCGCTACCCACAATATAGCTATCAGCAGCCACGACGGTAATGATGGTGAGCAAATACCCGTAGGTGACGATCAGCGAGAAGTTCTCGTTGAAAGACTCTTTCATGTACTGCCGCACTCCGGCGGCGGTGGGGTACAGCGAGTTCAGTTCCGCAAAACACAGGGCCGCCAATACTGCCAGCGTGCCTGCAATCACAATGGCGATCCAGCCCGAATCGCCGCCCACAAGCGAGGCCAGTTGCACACAGCCAAGAAAGCTGATGGCCGCGTAAGCCAGGCCGGTGCTGGTAGAGACAACGGTGCGGAATTTCAAGACACGACGCAAAGTTACCGGGGCATTCATAGAACCCTCCAGATAATTATTCCAGGCGAAGAATTATCAGAAGCGTACCGGAAAATTGTTTGCCTGTCAATGTATACCTGAGCAAAACTCTTGCGCGACCGCCGCTAATATCTCAGCGCATTGTTCCACCTGGGCGAGATCAGACCACTCGACTATCGCGTGCGCGCCTTCGCCGCCGGGACCGAAGATGACGGTCGGGATTCCGGCAGCCGCGAGCAGCGCGGAATCCATCCAGCCTGTGCCGCCGACCTCTTCTATCTCGCGCCCTGATAGACGCTGGGCGTGTTGCAGGACAGTTTGTACGATGGGTTCTTGCAGCGAGACTTCAAATGGCTCGCGCGTCAGGCCGGTTTTGACGGTGGCGCGAAAGGTCGGGTCGTCCGCGGCTATGCGCGAGAAGATGGCGGGGATTTCGGCCTTGACTTGCTGCATGCTTTCGCCGGGGATGGTGCGTCTTTCGATGCTCAGGGAGCAGCGTTCGGGGTAACTCGAAAGTTCCTGCCCGCCTGCGATCAGGGAAGCATGGACGGAACCACTTCCGACCAGGCGATGGGCGGCTGCCGAGCGCAGGCTGAGATCGAGTTCTTCTAAGCCCATCAGCACCTTGCCCATCTTTACAATAGCATCGACTCCCAGGTCTGGCCGCGAGCCGTGCGCCGCGATACCCTGTGTCTCGACGCTAAACCAGGCGAAGCCTTTGTGCGCCGTGCAAATATGCAGCTCAGTGGGTTCTGTCACAATGGCCGCATCCGCCTTCCAGCGTTTGACGATGGAGGCGGTGCCGATGCTGGCGTATTCTTCGTCCACAACGGCGGTAACGATCACATCTCCGCGCAATGTACGCTGTTTAGCCGCCGCGCCCGCCGCCATGATAGCCGCCAGCCCGCCTTTCATGTCGACCGCGCCGCGCCCGTACAGGCGGTTATTCTCTATATAGGGATCATGCGGGCGTTCCATGCCCGTCACTCCAACGGTATCCATATGCGCGTTGAGCAGCAGCGAGCGCCCGCCACCGCTGCCCCGCGCGATGCCAATTACATTGGGGCGTCCAGGCGCGGCCTCGTCAATGACGACTTCCAGCCCCGCGCGCTCCAACCATTGCGCCACAAAACGCGCGATATTGCTCTCGCCCGCGCCTCCCGGCACAAGATCAGGATTGATAGAATCGATAGCTACCAGTTGCCGCAACAGTTCGGTGGTCTTGCTCATGTTTGTGCCTCCTTGAAATATACTATGCAGATAGTTCAAGACTACCCACAAATGCGGCGAAATTGTAGGGGCAAAAGTGATATGTTTTATTGCAGTAATATGGTGAACACTACGTGTTGCGGTGGCGCTTTAACCGGTACACCTTGCGCGAAAAGCGCTTTTCACTCGCTGTCATGTTGACGGAGGCAGTTTTCTCAGTTTTCCCTCGCCTATCCAGGTGGCTGACAAGGGCTTCCAATACACAGGCATTTGGCACCAGTAATTTAGGAACTCTAAACGAAACATCCCACTGGAATCCTCGCACACAAATAAATTCGCCTTCGAAATCAATGCACAGGATTTTATCCCAGGTGAACGTATACTGGCCGTTACTAACCCCTGTTTGGTTGAGCGTAATGGCTCCAAAGGTAACGGTTTTACCCGCGTTATATGCTCCGATGATGGCCGGAAGTTGCAATGAGACAATTTCTTTTTCGATGATGTGTTGCAATGCGCCGATGTCTGAAGTTCCCTTAAATTTGACGGTGGAACCATCGGTACATTTGAGGGTAAACTTGTAGCACTTCCATGAGCGGGAAAATCCGCTTTCTGGTATTAATTCCGCGTCCTCCCAGGTGCGAATGTAATATTCTTTTATCTGCTCCCAGTGTACGGCCTGAGCTTTCTGTGTTTTGGCGTCATATCGTAGAAGCCCCCGGGGGCATGTGTAAATCGTCCAAGTTCTGATGGTTGTTTTGCTATCCTCGATGACAAACAACCAGAGCGCAAAGATCAGGATGCCCGCGCCATAGATTAATAACTTGGATTCTTGGGAACTACTACCGTCAAAGAGAGAGGCGATAGCAAAGATGACGACAAACAGGGTGAATGTGCCAATGAACAAATAAGTAATGCAAGAAGTTACTGTGAAATGTAACCTGGAATGCTTTTCGGGTGACGTTTGAAATTGGGCATAAGGTGTGCCAAGTTGGTAGGTGGCTGCGAGTTTGTGGATATCGTCGGTCATGGATAATGTATCCATTTGAACCTGTCCCTCCGGGCGGTTAATATTTTTTATGAAGCCTCTACAATAATCTAACGAACAACTCTCTTCTGCTATAAAACGTCATGTAACTTCATCCTGTAAATAAAGTAGAGAAACTGCAATATTCTGCCCATTATTGGTGAGGTACTCACAATAGTACCATTCTCAGGCAGGATTCCTCTGCTTCTGGTATACTCTCTCCTGATTGAGAGGCACCAGTATTCGTTCGCGTGGGGATAACGTGCTGTTTGCGATGAAATGATCCACGAGAATGCTAAAGTGAGCATCCAGGTTGATGCGTCAGGTTTTTTGTGTTGAGGAGCGAAGAATGGAAAGCTTACTTTCAAGCTACCAGCAACATATTATTATGAAACAGATGCTGCAAGAAGCGCGTCATCTGACAAAAGAGGGAATGTCGCCAGCGCAGGTCAAGGCGAGCATCGGTCATTTGCGAGATCACCTGGTGGAACAGGCTCTCACTGATCTGCGCCTGCGCGGCCAGCGCGGGCATCTCAGATAACGGTATGATTGAAAAGCCCCATTTTTGAGCGCGCATCTACCGATTCGCAACCACTTTTCACCCTTAAAAGATACTCGTTCCGGGTATGTATTGACTGTAGGACCTTTGCGCCCGGACGATTGGTATTTGCCTTTTGTATGTGGAGTACAAACAGGCGAGAGGTGGATCATGCGAGAAGAACAGATCACGCTAACACAGGGCGTGACAGTACGAGGCACGCGCGGAGCCAGCTATGTGGTCGAGACTCTTCTTGGCAAGGGAGGGTTTGGGGCCGTATATGTAGTGAGGGACCGGCGCGTCAAAAGCAACCGCTTTGCGCTCAAAGAGTTGATCGGTCAGGATAAACTTGACCGGGATTGCTTTCTCTTTGAGGGTAAGCTGCTCATGCGGCTGGATCACCCGGCTTTGCCTCATGTCTATGGTGTGTTCGAGTACAAAAAAAGCCAGCGCGTGTATATGCTCATGGATTATATTCAGGGGCGCAACCTTAACGAGCTGCGCAAAGAGCAGCCAGAACAGCGATTCACGCTCCCTGTTGCTCTGGCGGTGTTAGCGCCCATCGTTGACGCGCTCATCTACTTGCATCATCAGGACCCGCCCGTTGTCCACCGCGACATCAAACCTGGGAATATCATCGTGCCGGTTGAAGGCAACGAAACCATGCTGGTCGATTTTGGTACGGCCAAAGAGTACGATAACGAAGCCACCACCAGCGTTGTGCGCCAGGTGACGACCGGGTATGCCGCGCCTGAGCAGTATATGGGCGGGACTAATCCCCGCACCGATATGTATGGTCTGGGGGCAACCCTCTATACGCTCCTGTCCGGGCAAACCCCGCCCGATGCGCTCGTGCGCGCTACCAGAAGCCAGGGAAGCGACCCGCTCCAGTTGGCGAACGTGACCTTACCGGCGGTACCCATGTCTATAGTTGGGATCATACAGCGGGCGATGAGCCTAAATAGCGATGATCGCTTCGAGACGGTCGAGGAGTTCTGGCAGCAACTACAGGCTCATGCTCCTCAGCAGCAGGAGCAGATTCCCGCGCTGTCTTCCAACCTCATCTCTCAGCTTTTACCAGCGCAAAGCCCTGGCAGTAAACCGGCAGCGCTCTTACAAGAACATCGATCTGCATCTCGTTTAAGAAAACCTCTTGTAGTACTGCTGGCTTTGCTTGCCCTGCTCCTCACAGCAGGTATTATGCTTCATGCTGCGAGTGCGCCTGCTGCTGTGCAGAGGAATGTTTCCTTCACCCGCAACTCTACAGCGAAGCCTTCAGCCACACAGATTGCGGGCGTTTCAATTTATCCATCTCTGGCTGTATCCTATACCGGCACGGTTGGCGATCTTATGACAAATGAGAAAACGAACCTCTTGCTGACGAATATTCAACAGAACCAGGGACATATTCATGGTTCTTTCCGGGGACTGGGCCTGATCGGGTTGTTCAAAGGGACTATCACGCCTTCCGGGAAAGTGCAGTTCACCGTGCAGATTTACGAGGGAGAGATGATCCTGGCTTTTGATGGGAACATCAAAATAGGCGGGGACC
Source organism: Ktedonobacteraceae bacterium (assembly GCA_035716135.1). Lineage (GTDB taxonomy): Bacteria > Chloroflexota > Ktedonobacteria > Ktedonobacterales > Ktedonobacteraceae > CF-113. The sequence continues at coordinate 764 of DASTKD010000249.1, read as the reverse complement.
TGGCGGGAAGCTTTGCCGTCCTCGATCAGCAGGGGCAGCACACCGGCGAGGCTGGTATTTGGAATGTAGCTTCGAGCGATTCACCAGAGGGCTTGTGAATGATTGCTGGTCAGCATGGGGATGGAGAGCAAGGCGACCGCGAGGGTCGCCTCTACTATGAACGCCCTTTCTTTCACGGTCGCGTCATAGTAGAGGCGACCCTCGCGGTCGCCTTGCTTCCCACCATCGCTAATCAATGGCGTCGGCATGGCGTGTGTGCTATACTAAACAGTGCCAGCAGGGGCCTTACCTGCATTAGAACAGAAGGAGTTTTACGTATATGACCGTTGCGGAAACCTTCGAGACAATGGTGACGCTGTTTAACCCGGCGGCAGCCTCAAACATGAACAAAACGCTCCAGTGGAACGTCACGGGCGAAGAGGCTGGCGTTTATGCCCTTAAAATTGCTGATGGAACCTGCCAGTTGATTAAGGGCGGCGTCGAAAAGCCCGACGTGACCTTCAATCTCTCTGACCAGAACTGGCTGAAGATGGCGGACGGCAAGCTTGACCCGCAGAGCGCTTTCTTTAGCGGCGCACTCAAAGTCACGGGCGACATCGGCCTGGCACTGAAAGTACCCCAACTTTTCCCAACTCAACGCTAAAACATGACAGAAGAGGCTCTCCATCCTTTAAGGTGATGTGTAGCTCTCTGGACATTTTGCGGCGGGAAGGCGACCGCAAGGGTCGCCTCTACTATGACACGAAACGGCTTCCCCGGCCCGT
>DASTKD010000248.1:0-4033 GCA_035716135.1 Ktedonobacteraceae bacterium | reverse complement strand
GACGGGTCGCTTGTACACGTCCAGCACCTCTTCCATGGCACACACAAACTCAGCATTGGCTTGCGGCGGAATGCACCAGTGCTTCTTTTGCCAGGGCTTGAGTTCGCTCTTGTTGAGGACCTGCCGCACGGTTTCGTGGCTGACCTGCTCGACCACTTCTCACTCGACTAAGCGATCAGCGACCAGACGCAGGCTCCAGTGATCCCGCCCCTCGGGAGGCGTCGAACACACGAGCGCGATGAGGTGCGCTTCCTGTTCCCCATCTAAGCGTCGCCGACGGCTGCGGCTGAGGGACCGACGCGTGAGCGCGGCTTGCAGCCCTTGTTCAGCAAACTGCCGTCTCACCCGCACCAGGGTGGCGGTACTCACGTCCAGCGCCTCGCTGATCTGTTCATCGGTCCAGCTTGGTCCCTGTTCTCCCGCATCAGCCTTCAAGAGCATCCGGGCGTGCAGTAACTTGCGGGCTGCCTCTTCTCCCGTACTGATCAGTTGGTGTAAGTCGTGCCGTTGTTCTGGGGTTAATCTCACGATATACTTTTTCACAGAGGTCTCCTTGAGAGCGTTTGTAAGTGTTTCTCAAGGATAGGACTTCTCTTTTTGACTTAGTGCCTATCCGAATAACCTGATAACGTGATAACATAGGAGGGAAGAGCAGTAACCTCGCCACACATGGTGGCCTGTGGTACTGTCGATGAATGATGAGTTCATCGACTTGACTCAAGAATCCAGGAGTGGATATGGCCATGCCAACTGATTTGCAGGTGGTTCTAGGAGCGACTGGCGGCGTTGGACAAGTCCTCGTGCAAGCACTGGCGGCGCAAGGAGCGCGGGTTCGCGCCGTCAATCGCAGCGGACGCGCCAGCGTGCCGGCTTCCGTCGAGGTCATGGCGGCTGATCTGACCAACCGCGAAAGTACGCGCGCAGCCTGTCAGGGAGCCACGACTGTGTATCACTGTGCAGGAGTACCCTATGACCAGTGGGCAACATACATGCCTGTCTGGTTAGACAACGTCATCAGCGCCGTTAGTGCCACGGGAGCTACGCTCGTATACATCGATAACAACTACATGTATGCCCCCACTTCGCAGCCGCTCACAGAGGAATCCCTCCAGGCGCCGGTGACGCGCAAGGGAAAGCTCCGCAAACAGCTGGCGGAGACCATCCTGGCCGCGCATACCAGGGGACAGATCAAGGCCACCATCGGACGCACACCCGATTTTTACGGTCCAGGGGTGCGCACCTCAGTCGTGGGAGCACAGTTCTTCACTGCTGTGGTAGAGGGCAAGCGGGTACCCTGGCTCGGCCAACTGGATGTGCCGCATGCGCTCGCGTTCGTCGAGGATACCGCCCGTGGGCTGCTCGTCCTCGGAACGCACGAGGAGGCCCTGGGCCAGGTCTGGCATCTGCCAACCGCTCAAGCGCTCACGGGGCGGCAGTACATTGCCCTGGCCAGTGAAGCGGCGGGAGTGCCCGCTAAACCGCTGGCGGTACCAGGACTGCTGCTCAGGGTCCTTGGACTGACGAATCCAGTCCTACGAGAGTCAGTGGAGATGCTCTACGAATTCAACGAACCCCTCCTGTTTGACGGGAGCAAATATATCCATGCCTTTGACGGTATACCCACTCCCCATCAAGAGGCCATGCGCCGGACCGTGGCCTGGTATCGGGAGTCTGCTGCGCCGAAGACCTCGAAATAAGCGCCAGAAGAGACGAAGGCATGAAGGTGTATGCGCGTCTAGCGACAAATGAGCTGACGAGGGCCTTGGGCTTCATGGTCTCATGATGTCGTTTACTCTCAGTGCCTATGCGAATAACCCAGCGGCACGAAAAGCGATCAAGCCACAGGCGAAATGAAGAAACGCCAGATAATTCTCCGGTTTTTTCTCCCAGCGAACGAGCAGCCGACGAAAGCGGTTCATCCAGGAATGCGCTCGTTCCACCATCCACCGCCGTGCGCTTCCAACCAGCTTGCCTCTTGATCGCCTGAGCCTCTTCCCCGCGTGGACGAATGTGGGCCGTAAAGCCGAATTCGCTCAGGATGGCACGCACCTCCTCGTAGTCATACCCTTTGTCCAGACACAACCCCTGCGGATGCTCTTTGCTTGGCTCCGGACGGTCAACGATGATGCTTTCGATAGTCGGTCGCACCAGCTTCATATCGTGGCGATTCGCTCCCTCAATGGTGAGGCCGATAGGGACGCCGTGCCCCTCGGTGAGCAGGCTGCGTTTCACCCCGCTCTTGCCTCGGTCGGTCGGATTGGGGCCGGTTTTTTCCCCCGCCCAACGGGGCCTTGGTCATCGCCCCATCCATCGAGAGCCAGTCCCAGTCGATTCCACACAGCTCCTCAAACTGCTCGATGCCAGCTTGCCAGAATTTGAGGAAGACGCCCGCTTGCACCCACTCTTGAAAGCGGTCATGCGCGGTCGAGTGCGCACACAACTCGGTTTGATCCAACGCTTGCCATTGGCATCCCGTTCGCAGGACGTAGAAGATGGCATCCGCACAGTCGCGATCAGAAGCTCGTGGGCGTCCTCCCCCGAAACGATGCGTATTCACATGCACCGGCAGCAGTGGTTGCAACACCGCCCATAACTCATCTGAAATGCGGAATCCCGTCGTCGTGCGGTTATTCGGGGTCCGCTCTCGTTCTCGTTTCTTGGTTGCTTGTCTGTTCATACCTCCTATGTTATCACGTTATCAGGTTATTCGGATAGGCACTTAATCTCAAAATTTACAGCGAGTGGGGGCGGTACTATGTCAGCACTGCCACGTCAGAAATGCCCGAATTAACGCAGTTGCTCAAAGCAAAATCAATGATGCGGTACTTACCGGCGAATGGAACGGCGGGCCTGGCACGCTTGTGCGATAGGAGGCTCAACCGCTCTTCCTGGCCGGGGGCCAGGATAATGGCCAGCACTTTGCTTATAACACAGCTCATCCTTTCTAAGAGGGGCCGTACCCCCAGATAATGTGCAGAGGGTACGGCTCATTCTATCCTACAAACCTGGCTTTACAAAGGGGTGGACGGCGCTTTTGCGCTCTCCACTACGCGGCTCTGCGCATGAGATTGAAACTCAGCCCCTGTAAATGGTCAAAGTACACTGCCAGGATAATCAGCAGGCCGATGGCGATTTGCAGGTAGAATGGGTCGATAGCCAGCAGGTTGCCCCCATTAGCCAGCAAGCCCATAATTAAAGCGCCCAGCACGGCCCCGATAGTGCGGCCCTTCGCGCCGGACAGGCTGGCACCGCCGATGACCGCACCCGCGATGGCCTGTAACTCGTAGCCGGTTCCCGCGGTGGGAATGCCCGCGCCCAAACGCGACGTGGTTAAGACCCCCGCGAAACCCGCCAGTAAGCCGCTGATGCTATACACTGCCAGCAGAACCAGGTTGACCGGAACACCTGAGAGACGCGCCGATTCCGTGTTGGAGCCGACCGCGTAGACGTAGCGCCCAAAGACTGTGCGCCCCAGCACAAAGGCTGCCACGATTGTCACCAGGATAAGTATCCAGAAGAGGCTTGGTAGTCCCAGGATGAACCCGTTGGCGATGGTGTTAAAAGCATCGGGCAATGGCGCGATGGTTTTAGCGCTGGTCCACAGGAGAACCAGACCGCGCGCGACGCCCAGCATACCCAACGTGGCGATGAACGGGGGCAGTTTCAGGCGCGTCACGAGTACACCGTTGACCAGGCCAATAGCCAACCCGGCAAGCAGCCCGACCAGGATGGTAATGGGAATAGGGACGCCGGACGCCAGCATGAGCGCTGTTACTCCACCGCTCAAACCCAGGATGGAACCAACGGACAGGTCGATGCCGCCAGTCAGAATGACGAATAGCTGTCCGACCGAGAGGATCGCGAACACAGCCACTTGCCGGATAAGGTTGTCGAGGTTCGTGAGGGTCAGGAAGTCGTTGGTGGTCAGGATCAGCACGGCGATAAAGATCAACAGGACCAGAATGCCGCCGCTTTCACGTCCCAGGCTGATGGGTGTGCGCTGCTCTTGTACTGCCGCGTGTGACCTTTCCTG
>DASTKD010000247.1:0-8380 GCA_035716135.1 Ktedonobacteraceae bacterium | reverse complement strand
ATCAATGCCAGTCGTTGGAGCATGTATGAGCAGGGGGCGCACCGCCGCTTAGCCAGTATGCTCAATGTGCGACCCGACCAGATTGCGCTGACCGCCAGCACCGGAGATGGTTTGATGCATATCGCGGCTGGCCTCAACTGGCGCGAGGGCGATACTATCGTCACCGCCGAATGCGAGTTTCCCAGCAATGTCTACCCCTGGCTGAATCTACAGCAGCAGGGCGTGCAGGTTCACTTTGTCAAAATGCATGAGCATCGCATCCGCGTCGAGGATGTGCTGGCACAAATCAGCGAGCATACTCGATTGGTCAGCCTGAGCCTTGTGGAGTTTTCTACCGGTTTTCGCAACGATATTGCCGCTATTGCGCGGTATTGTCATGAACGCGGCATCCTGTGTGGTATCGACGCGATGCAAGCGCTGGGCGCGCTGGACATCGACGCGCAGCAACTCGGCGTGGATTTCCTGGCCTCCGCCGCGCATAAGTGGCTGCTCGGCGCGAAAACGACGGGTATCCTGTATGTCTCCGATGCCCTGCTCGCGCAATTGCGCCCCGCGCGGCGCGGCTGGTTCAGTGTAGCAGCTCCGTTCGATTTCTTTAACCATGACCAGCCCCTTAAACAGGGCGCGGCACGTTTTGAGTATAGTTCCTCCAATCGCGCCCCAATCGTGGCGCTGGATGCCTCGCTGGGCATCTTCGAAAGCATCGATGGCGGGATGCAGGCGGTCGAGGCGCGCATCCTGGGCCTGACCGGCTATGCTATTGCTGGCCTGGAACGATTGAGTTATCCCGTTGTTTCGCCACAGGGCGCGGGCGAACGTTCGGGCATCGTGTGTTTCCAACCTCACCCGGAGCGACAGGATTTGACGCCGCAACACATCGTCGATGAACTGGCTGCTCGTCAAATCTACGCCGCTGCGCGCGATACCGTTGCGCGTATCTCGCCACATTTCTACAACACGATAGAAGACATTGATGCATTGCTCAATGCGCTTGAGGAGTTGAAAAAACCGCCCGTTGCCCGTTAGGAAGGAGTATAGTCCATGTCCACTTTTGCGCGTCGTGTAGCGACGTTTGGCACGACCGTTTTTACTGAAATCAACGCGCTCGCGCAACAATACAATGCCTTGAATCTGGGACAGGGCAAACCGGACTTTGATACGCCGCCGGACATCGTGCAGCACCTGGCACAGGCAGCGCGGGCCGGGCAGTATAACCAGTACGCACCCGGTTCTGGCACAGCATCATTGCGACAGGCCATCGTCGATCACTCCGCGCGCTTCTACCGGATGGATATTGATGCTGCCAGAGGCATCGTAGTTACGTCGGGAGCGACCGAAGGTATTTTCGCTGCTATCCTGGGATTGGTTGATCCTGGCGATGAAGTGATTGTGATCGAGCCATTCTATGATTCATACGTGCCAGATATCATTATGGCGAATGCTGTACCCGTCTGTGTGCCACTGCACCCGCCAAGCTGGATGCTGGATGTCGATGAACTCAAGGCTGCTTTCACCGGCAAAACGCGCGTCTTGATCCTGAACACGCCGCAAAACCCATCCGGGCGTGTCTTCACCATGCAGGAATTGAGTATGATTGCTGAATTATGCATCGAACACGATGTGACGGTGATTGCCGACGAGGTATACGAACACCTGTTGTTTGACAACGCGCAGCATATTCCCATAGCCACGCTGCCGGGCATGTTTGAACGCACCGTCACGGTAAGCAGTGCCGGGAAGTTGTTCAGCGCCACCGGCTGGAAGATTGGCTGGGTCTATGGGCATCCCGATCTGGTGGATGGTGTAGCGCGGGCGCATCAATTTATCACCTTCGCAGTGCATCATCCATCGCAGGAGGCCATTGCATACGCGCTCAACCTCCCCGATACCTATTATCAGAGCTTCCAGTCGATGTACGCCACAAAACGCCAGTTGATGCTCGATGCTCTCGCTGCTGGCGGGCTGAAATGCCTCGCCCCGCAGGGAACATACTTTGTCATGGCGGATTATTCAGACATATTCGACGGCACACCTCTCGAATTTACGCGCTACCTCGTAAAAGAAGCTGGCGTGGCGTGCATCCCGCCAGAATCATTTTACACCCAGCAACACACCTCTATCGGGTATGGATACGCGCGTTTCGCCTTCTGCAAAAGCGATGAGATGTTGGGAGAGGTGAAGGAACGTATGACTAAATTGCATCAATGATGATTTCCGGCGACTGAACGGCGTAGCCTCGTCCTGTAGGGACAAGGGGCGGATGTGGGGAAGGGAGGGGGCCTTGTGCTTGTCCTCGTCACAGCAAGATTCCGTTGAGGTTTGATGAGACGCGACGGATGTGATGGAAACCGACGAATCGTGTGGCGAGGAGGACAAGCACAAGGCCCCCGCATCCACCCTACCCCGCCCTTTGTCCCTACAGGATGAAGGCGAACGTTTCCTAATGATTGATTATACAGGAGCATATCCCAATGTCACAGAGCGATTTACCCGTCGAACGGCCCGGGCCGAAACGCCCGCTTAGTCTTGGCGCGGGGGCGCTGGTTGTGCATGACCAGCGCGTCTTGCTCGTGCGCAGCACATATGGAGTGACAAAGGGCCGTTACCTGCTGCCTGCCGGGCGCGTCAATCCCGATGAGCTGCCCGACCAGGCGGCGGCGCGCGAAACCTTCGAGGAAACCGGGCTGCGCGTGGAGATCGAGGGCTTGATGGGCGTGCGCCTGTGGGTGATGGACGATGGCGAGCATAACTACTTCTTCATGTTTCGCGCCCGCCTGCTCTCGCCCATCAGCGACCTGCGGCCCGAAACACGAGAAATAGACGATGCGCGTTTCTTCAGCAAAGAAGAAATGCAGAACCTGAGCATGGATGAGACGTGGGCGGGCGCGATTGCCGTTGCCATCAAAGCCCTCGAACCGGATGCCAGTATCTGGCCCAACTACTCCGACCTGTCCTCTGATTCCGGCGTCGATACGCCCGACCGATGGCGCATCTGGATGTAACGCTATGTGGTATGATATGTATATTCAATCATTGAATAGGCAGAGCATACAGGCAGGTGAAAGAGCATGAGCGCTTCAACCATTTATAACGAAATTCAGGCCGCCCTCAAACAGGGCCAGAGAGTAGCAGTAGCCACCGTCGTCAAGACCATTGGCGCGGCCCCCTGTGGCGTTGGAACCAAGATGCTGGCGCGCGCCGATGGCAGCACGAGCGGGAGTTTTTCTGGCGCGAAAGTCGATACGCAGGTGGCGCAGGCAGCGATGGAGGCATTACGCGATGGGCAGTCCCAACTGATTCATGTTCACCTCGACGCAGATCAGGCTGTAGGCAGTTGTGGCGCAACGCTCGAACTCTTCATCGAAACGCTTCACCCTGAGCCGCGCCTGATAATCGCTGGAGCGGGTTATGTGGCGCAGGCTCTGTCAAGGCTGGCAATCAGCCTGGATTTCCGCATTGTGGTCATCGATGACCGGCGCGACCTGGCCGACCCCCACGTCTTCAGCGACAAAGTGCAACTGACCTTTGGCGACATCCCGCAGACCATACGCGAGATTGAGCCGGACGAGGCAAGCTGGATCGTCATTGTGACGCGCGGCCATCATCTTGATAAGGATGCCCTGCGCGCCGCATTGGAAACGCGCGCTCGCTACGTGGGCATGATCGGCAGTCCTGGCAAAATCAAAAACATCTTCCGCGACCTGCTCAAAGAGGGCATGGCGCGCGAACGCATTGAACAGGTGCATTCTCCCATCGGCCTGGACCTCGGCGCGGAAACTCCCGACGAAATCGCCCTCAGCATCGCCGCCGAAATGGTCATGCTGCGCAATAATGCCAGCGGCGCGCCACTCAAGACGATGCATCACTTCCTCGACGAAGTCGCGCCAGTCAGCGCATAGCATCGCTTCGGATTTTCTGTAACGATTAACGACTGGCAAACGTTGAATACTTGAGACCGTCGAATGCATGTATATCAGGAATGATGCGCTAAGGGATGTCAATGATTACGAAACGCGCTAGAGTTCTATGCTCTTTGCTATTGCTCTGTCTTGTTTCGCTTGCGTCTTGTAGTCAATCGCCCCCATCAGGAACTATGACGCCCACCCCTGCCAGACCAACCGTAATTGCGACTGCTACGGAAGCTTCAACGCCAGTGGTATCCCCAACCACAACAGGCACGCCTGGCGTAACTCCCCAGAATTTCAAGATACGGGTGTTGTTATCAGGCCAGCGACGACCGGATGACCTGGTATTTGATCCACAGGGACGCCTGGTATTCAGTGACTTCTATGCCGGAACAGTAAGCCGCCTCAACGCCGATGGTTCGGCAACGCTCCTGTTTAGCGGTCTGGCCGGGCCGGAGGGTCTGGTGTATTTGCCCGATGGTACCCTTATTGTAGCGGAGCAGCGCACTAACCGTATTCTGCAAATCGCTCCCGGTACTTCTGCTCCTACTGTATTGCGCGTGCTGCCTGGTACGCCGAGCAGCCTGCCCTGTAAGGATGGCGTCGATGGTATCGCCCTCGACCCGACCAACAATACGCTCATCCTGCCCGATAGCCCTACCGGCAATGTGTATCGTATGAGCCTGGATGGAAAAACTCTGACCCTGCTGACTGGCGGCATCGTGCGGCCTGTGGGCGCGACGGTAGATAATCAGGGGAATGTGTATATCGCTGACGAGTGCGGTGGCGCGGTGGTACATATTGCCCTTGATGGCAAGACTACGCGCATCGGTGGTTTCGGAATGCCCGACGATGTGGCCTTCGATCCACAGGGCAATATGCTGGTAATTGACCTGAAGCCCAACATACACGCGCTGATTCGGGTGCTACAGTCAACAGGCGCGCGCGAGACGTTGTTGAGCAAGGGCTTGATTGAACCGCAGGGACTGGTCATCGATCAACGTGGTAATATTTACGTATCAGACGATTACGCCAATACTATCACGGAGTTGACACCAGCATGAGCAAACTCACTTCAATGGCCGATGCCATCGCGCGCTATGTGCCGGATGGTTCATCCGTCGCGCTCAGTTTAGCCCTGGAACCGCTCATCCCATTCGCGGCGGGGCATGAGATCATTCGCCAGCGACGACAAAACCTGACCTTGATCGCGCCAATTTCCGATATCCTCTTTGACCAGTTGATCGGGGCGGGCTGCGTCGCAAAGATAAGCGCCGCCTGGGTGGGCAACGTCAGCGAAGGTCTGGCGCACTGCTACCGGCGCGCCGCCGAAAAAGATATTCCGCGCCCCATCACTATTGAGGAATACAGCAATTACACCATCGGTCTGGCATTGCTGGCCGCCAGCCTGGGTTCGCCCTACATTCCCACGCGCACCCTGCTGGGCAGCGACCTGCCGCGCCAGAATCCCGCCCTGCGCATCGAGCCATCGCCCATCGATGGAACTCCCTTGCTGCTGGTTCCCGCCATTCGTCCCGATGTCACAATTGTGCAGGCGCAGCGCAGCGACGAGGACGGCAACGCGCATATCTGGGGCAGCGTGGGCCTCAGCGAAGAGGCGTGGCTGGCTGCGCGCGGTGTAATCGTGGTCGCTGAAGAGATCGTGCCGCGCGCCGTTATTTTGAGCGATCCCAACCGCGTAGCCGGACCATCCTACAAAGTACGCGCCGTCGTGCATGAACCCTGGGGAGCGCATCCCTCCGCCGTGCAGGGCTACTACAACCGCGACCACCAGTTCTATCACGAATACCACACCCGCACCCGCACACTGGAAGGCTTTCAAGCATGGCTGGACGAATGGGTCATGAGTGCGCCAGACCGCGCTGCCTATCTACAAAAACTGGGCCAGCCGCGCCAGCAAAGCCTGGGCGTCAAAGAACATCACTACGCCGCCCCGGTCGATTACGGGTATTGATACGAATCACGGCTGTCATCCTTCGCCTGGCCTGTCATCCTGAGCGCAGCGAAGGATCTCCGCCTGCCCAACGAGAGATCCTTCGCTGCGCTCAGGATGACATTCTAAGTTGCCCTGTACATGAAGGGAACGACTCCGGGGCTTGCCTCCCCCTGGCGCATGTGAGAAAGGAATTATGATATGCATTATACGCCCAGAGAATTGATGGTGGTCTGCGCGGCGCGTCAGATACGCGACGGCGAAAACGTCTTCGTTGGGATGCGTCTGCCTCTCATCGCCTTTGCCCTTGCCAAAAGCACGCACGCGCCCAACTGTGTTGGTTTCTTTGAGAGCGGGTTAGTACGCGACGTGCCATCTCCCGAATTGCTCTACACGATGGGTGACGCGCCCAATATTTACGGTTCGCTCTGGACAACCACGACCCTCAATGTGATGCGCCCAATGGCGGCAGGTGACGTACACCTCGGCTTCATTGGCGGCGCGGAAGTTGACCGTTACGGCAATCTCAACACCTCCATGATTGGCGACTGGCAGCATCAACACCCCAAAGTGCGCCTGCCCGGCAGTGGCGGTGGCGCTGATATAGCCTCCTTCTCGCAACGTCTCGCCATCATCATGCAGCACGAACGTCACCGCCTGCGCGAAAAAGTGGACTACATCACCAGCCCCGGCTACGGCTATCCCGACGCCCATAACCCGGCAGGCGAGTCCTGGCGCAAACGAGTCGGCCTGCCCAGAGGTGGCCCCGCCGCGCTCATCACTACGCTGGCCGTCTTCACTTTCGATAAACAAAGTGGAGAAGCATTGTTGCAATCGTATCATCCCGGCACAACGATAGAACAAGTGCAGGAGCAGACCGGCTGGACATTAAGGCTTGCTAATGATTGCCGGGAGACGCCGCCGCCGGGCGAAGAGGAGTTAAAGGTGATAAGGGAGTATGATCCACAGGGCGTGTGGACGGGTTGAGAGGTTGCGATTAAGAAAGATCAGCAATTAGCTTCTAATCGGGCCGAGACAATGTACTCGAATAACTCTTTTTTTGAAGTACGTTTGCGAATGGTTTCAATGTTCACATTATGAAACCCTTCAGCTTCGAATATCGCTGCGTAAATTTGTTCTGTAGGAAGCATTACGTCATAAAATCTGGAATTGCCAACGATGTAATGTACTCGCGCGTGAGGGGCAAGTATATTTTTCAGTGAACGAATATGCTGTACTGTATCCTCAAAATATTTTGTCACATAGAGGCTCAATACCTGGCTATGCTGAGCTATTTTTGAGATGATCCCATTGAATTCCTCATAAAGTACAGGAATATTTGGGTCGGGCGTCCAACTCATAAGCTTGCTGGTGGCGCAACCCCATGTGCCACCAATAGCTTGCCAGTCCAATTCGCCTGCCTGGTTGCCAGAATCGAGATAACCCAGCCAGTACATATACGGTCGAAGTTCACGAATATAGCTCATACGATTAGGGTAGGGCGGCGAAGTGATTACGGTAGTATAGTTTTTCAGAGGTAAGACTATCTCTAACTGCCTGGAATCGCCGGGCAATGCTTGACCATATCCCTCTTGTAATGAGTCATTTGCAGAATCTAATACTTCACAACCTATCCGTTGAAACACATTGCGAAAGCGCATCTCAGCGGGAACTTCAAACAGGTAAGTAGAAGGAGCATCCTTCTTAAATGACATCGATTGATGTCCAAAGCTTACAGAGGATAGTTCGATTAAGCAGCGGCAGAAAATGATATAGAGAAGAGATTGCGCCCCATTGCATAGAGTGAAATTGTGAATTTGCTCAAAAGTCAGAGACAACAACCTCAAAACATCTGGTTCCCACCACTTATTAATATCTTTAATAGGCGGCGTCCATGCGCTATGCTGTTCATCATTTATAGTAGCTAAAGCACTATTCAGCGTTGTTCTAGCTATTTCGATGGCCTCATTAGAGTAACTGGCACATTTAATATTAGCGAGCCAGACAAGAAGTGGATTGATGTCTACAGTGTGGCAAGTAATCCCACGCTGGGCGCAGGCAAGTGCTGTCGTACCTGTGCCACAAAATGGATCAAGTACCATATCTTCCTGACTACATTTCGATACTAGCTCCTCGACCAGATGCACCGAATACGCAGGAGTGAGCCGCAACCATCCATGACGACCCTGTTTGGTATTCGCCTTGAACGTGAGGTGTTCTTTGCGCGAGTATGTTGTAGTAGATGGCATCGGCGAATCAGAAAATAGCGTCAAATTGAAATTAGTATTCACTGAGCAACTTCTCCAAGACAATGTCTATTTCGTTTCTAAGCGTTACAGAGTTTCTTAAAAAGAAAGCCGCCAGATCATAACCCACCACATCCCGCAAGAATACGTAGGTACTATCCGTTGTTGAGCCATCTACAGTTCCTCTCAGAAGGAGCCAGCGCGCTCTTTGATAACGCATGGCGACATCATTATCGATCTGATTAGAGAGCAGTGCCACTACAGGTAAATACTGA
>DASTKD010000246.1:0-3171 GCA_035716135.1 Ktedonobacteraceae bacterium | reverse complement strand
TTGCCTTGATTACGGGCAGTCTTGCAGCGCTGGCAATAGGATCAGGGATCACAAGAAGCGTCGGCGGTTTGACGGGCGATAGTTGTGGTGCCATTGACGAAACGGTTGAGGTTGTGACATTGCTGATATTGGTCATGCTACATGTATGATTTATCCCTGATTTCCGCCCGGCACTTTCTCGATAAGATCAGAAATTTCAACCCCTAATGCCTGGGCGATCTTTTCTAAGGTGAGAATGTTTACCCCACCGAAAGGGTTACTATAAGGTCTTCTTTATAAAGGAGAGTATTCCCAATGAACGAAGAACAAACCGCCGTACCACAAATAATCTTGATTTTAGGCGGTGCGCGTAGCGGTAAGAGTACATTCGCCGAAAGACTGGCAAATAACAGCGGGCGTTCCGTGGCCTTCATTGCTACTGCGACAGCGGGCGATGAGGAGATGCACGAGCGTATAAGCCGCCATCGCGCCGCGCGTCCTGCCACATGGCATACCATCGAGGAACCGCTCGACCTTGCCGGAGCCGTGCTACAGGCGAGCAACCTGGCGGATGTGTTGTTGCTGGACTGTATCACGCTCTGGTTAAACAACCTCTTCTCACAAAAGTTTGGGCAATACGAGAGTGACAAAGGACAATTTGCTTCAAGCAAATTGTTTGATGATGTGGCCTTACAGGAAATCGAAAAGCTGCTCGCGGTTGTGTGGTCGCTCGAACCAGGCAAAATACTTCTTATAGTCACGAATGAAGTAGGGCTTGGTATTGTGCCAGCATATGCGTCCGGGCGGCTGTACCGTGACACGCTCGGTTACGTCAACCAGCGACTTGCGCAAGCGGCTGACAGGGTGTATTTTATGATAGCGGGTATGGGCATCGATCTCAAGCGTTTGAACGAAGAGGCATCTTTATGAGCCTGCCAAAACGTATAGATTCTAGCCCGGATTCGTGGGTGGATTCTAAAAATCCACCCAGACCGCGCCTTTCTGTGAACTTTCGACAACCCTGGTAATAAACCGCATCCCGCGCAGGCCATCGTACACGGTCGGGTATCCTCCCTGTGCTTGTTCGCCCGACTCCACGCGGCGAATATCGGCAATCGCCAGTTTGTAGATGTTGGCGAAGGCTTCGAGATAGCCTTCGGGATGGCCGGCGGGTACGCGGGTCAAGGCTTTTGACTCGTCGCTCATATAGGGCATGTTGGTGCGCAACAACTGGCGCGGCTGACCCGGTTGCTTGAGGATGAGCGTGTTGGGTTCCATTTGATGCCACTCAAGGCCGGCCTTTGTGCCATAGATGCGAATGCTCAGCGCGTTCTCTTCGCCCGCCGCGATCTGCGAGCAGGTGAGGACACCTTTGCCGCCGTTTTCCAGGCGCAGCAGCATGTTGGCGTCGTCGTCTAAACGCCTGCCCTCAATGAAGCTGCTCAGGTCGGCGCATAAAGCGGCGATGTTCAGGCCGGTGATATAGTTCAGCAGGTTTTCGGCGTGCGTGCCAATGTCGCCAATGCTGCCGGCTATGCCCGAACGCGCGGGGTCGGTGCGCCACTCGGCCTGCTTATTGCCTTTAAGCTCCTGGGGTTCCATCAGCCAGTCCTGCACATATTCGACCAGCACTTTGCGAATCGAGCCAATGTCTCCTCGCTGGACCAGGTAGCGCGCGTGGCGCACGGCGGGGTAGCCAGTATAGTTGTGCGTCAACGCGAACACCAGCTTTTTCTGTTCGACCAGTTGCACCAGTTCTTGTGCCTCTGCCAGATTGAAGGTCATGGGCTTGTCGCACACCACATGAATGCCATGCTCTAAGAACGCGCGCGCAACCGGGTAATGCAGGTGGTTGGGTGTTGTCACCATCACAAAATCGATGCCATCTGGCCGACCGGACTCGACTGCGGCCATCTCCTCGAAGCTGGTATAGGAGCGTTCCAGTAGCCATGCCTGCGCGGAGGCGGCGGCTCGCTGCGGGTCGGCGGACATCGCGCCTGCTACAACCCTGGCCTGCCCGTCAAATTCGGATGCGATGCGATGCACCGCGCCGATGAACGATCCCTGTCCGCCGCCGACGATGCCAGCGCGAAGTTTTCTCTGTAAAATATCCTGTTTCATTTTTCTAACCCCAGTATACGATAATTAGCCTGCTCGTCATGTGTACCTCCGGCGAAGTCGTCGAAGGCGTGGGTCGCTACATCGATCATCATGCCACGAATGAAGGCCGCGCCCTCGCGCGCTCCCTGCACGGAATCCTTGATGCAGCATTCCCATTCTAGCACAGCCCAGCCAGTAAAGCCGTTCTGCGTCAATTTGGAGAAGATACGCTTGAAATCGACCTGCCCGTCGCCTGTACTACGAAAACGTCCCGGGCGGTCCTTCCAGTCCTGATAGCCACCGTAGACGCCCGAACGGGGCGAAGCATGATACTCGGCGTCTTTGACGTGGAAAGCTTTGATGTAGTCTTTGTAGACATCCAGGTAGCCGATGTAGTCCAGGCATTGCAGTACGAAATGCGACGGGTCGTACAGGATTTGCGCGCGCGGGTGATTGCCGGTTGCCGCGAGGAAACGCTCAAACGTCACGCCATCATGCAAATCTTCGCCCGGATGAATTTCGTAGGCCAGGTCGATGCCATATTCATCCGCCGTATTCAGGATTGGTTGCCAGCGTTTAGCCAGTTCGCTAAAACCAAGCTCCACCAGACCCGCCGGGCGCTGTGGGAAAGGATACATGGTCGGCCACAGGAATGCGCCAGAAAACGTTGGCATCACATGCAACCCCAGGTTGCTGGAAGCTTTGATGGCCTGCGTCATCTGCCGCATCGCCCATTCAGTACGCGCTTCAGGCTTTCCGCGCAACGATGGCGGGGCAAAGCTATCGAACATAGTATCGTAAGCCGGGTGTACCGCGACGAGCTGGCCGATCAGATGCGTCGCCAGTTCGGTGATAGCCAGCCCGTTGCACTGTCCTTTGAGGTCATCACAATACTGTTTTGACTCCGCTGCTTTGTCGAGATCAATCAAACGGCTATCCGAGGCCGGAATCTGCACGCCAATGAAGCCCATTTCTTTAGCCCACGCGCTGATATGTTCCAGCGTATCATACGGTGGGACATCCTGCGCGAATTGCGCTAAAAAGAGCGCTGGCCCTTTGATTGGTGACACATTTTGCTCCTTTCCTAATCTT
>DASTKD010000245.1:0-18430 GCA_035716135.1 Ktedonobacteraceae bacterium | reverse complement strand
GAACGCACCGAGCGAGAAAAAGATTTCACTGAGGGTAGGAACAATGGCCGGGACAGTCACGAATGGCGGGAGGATTGTTAGCATGATCGCCGGGACGATCAAAGCGATTGCCACCCAGAGAGTCCAACGCGGGACAAAGCGCCCGTTGGGAAAGAGGGAAAAGAGCAGGGGCAGCGCTATTGCGCCCAGGAAATTTGAGAAGTCGGCAATGAACGTACCCGGCCCTTCTCCAAGTAAAGGCTGCAATATGGGAGGAGAGATGATGGTGTTGGTTGTGCCGAGTACCACCAGCAGAAAGGCAACCAGGATCGCTACCCAACTATTGGACTTACGCCAGAGAAGGAGAGCCGCAACCACCGTACACAGCAGTCCGGTGATGATTACAAGTGTAAGGTTCATGATAGCGTAGGCGCTCAGGGACAATCCTAAGCCGCGCAGCGCCTGTATGCCACTATCGGAGAGTTGACCATATATGCAAGAAGTGGACACACAGGGCCGGTACAAGTAAGCGACATAGGTAGGGAGCGTGGCTACAAAAAGGCCAATGCCCAACGCAGCCACCACTGCGCATCCGATGCGCGCGAACAGCAGAGATCCTCTCTGCTGCCCTGACGCTGCTTTGCTTTGACGGTCTGGTTGAGCGTTTATTCCTGTAGATGGAGCGGGTAAGCTCATGAGGTCTCCCTGATCATCTTACCGCCAATACTGGCAACAAGTCACACTCCTATGGGATTTTTCATTTTCAAAAAACAGTGCGGCTGCATAATAAGCTATGATACGAATATCATATTACCACAGCCGCGTTACAAAAGCGTTACCAATCTTAGTGTATCAGGGCGATGTACAAGTCGGGAGAGAGGAAAGGCGACCGCAAGGGTCGCCTCTACAAAGAACGAGCATGGCAAGCTGTCTCGTAGTCATAGTAGAGGCGACCCTTGCGGTCGCCTTTCCTCCTTCACAGTGCTTTAGGAGACTATGCACTCGGACCTGATACCACTACACCACAATCACCCCATCGTTTATTTGCACAACGCGATCAGCCGCGCTATAGACCAGCGCGTCGTGCGTGGCGACCAGCAGGCCAACGCCCGTCTCGCGCACGATGTTGCGCAGGAGCATGACGATAGAGTGCCCCGTCAGCGAATCCAGGTTGCCGGTGGGTTCGTCGGCCACCACGAAACGCGGAGAATGCACGAGGGCGCGGGCCAGGGCCACGCGCTGCTGCTCGCCGCCGGAAAGTTCCAGCGCGCGGTGCTGCGCTCGTTTGTCCAGCCCCACAAGTTTCAGCGTCTCCAGCGCTCTCCTGCCGCGCTCGCTGGCAGGGGTATCGAGCAAGCGCAGCGCGACTTCGACGTTTTCCAGGACTGTGAGCGATGGGAAAAGGTGGGCATTCTGGAAAAGCAGCCCCACCATTTTGCGGCGCAGTGCGGCACGCTCCGCTTCATTCAGCTTTGCCATCTCCTGTCCCAGCACACTGACCCGTCCCTGTGTGGGATCATCCAGCCCGACCAGAATGTTCAGCAGGGTGGTTTTGCCGGAGCCGGAACGCCCACGCAGGGCCACAAATTCGCCCGGCGCAATGCGCAGGTCGATGCCGCGTAAGACGTGAACGATACCCCTCTCCAGGCGGAAATCGCGTATGATACCCCGTGCTTCGACCACCGGAGTTGCTACAAGCGTTGATGAAATCATGCCAGTTCGTCCTTTCTGCTCGCGCCTTGCTGTAGCGAGGTCACCCTGTGAATTTGCCCATCATCTTTTACTGTAGTAGGCCAGAGTTCGATATGATCGTCGAGCATGAAAGCTTCCAGGCGACCATTGATGACCAGCCGCTCGAGCGCTTCGCGCGGCAACTGCATACGCCCGGCTGCATCAACCAGAATGGACTCGCGGTGCGTTTGCAGCGAAAGACCAATCACGGCGCTTGCGCCATTCGTAGCGACCGTTTCATGACGCGCTTCTTGCGTGGCAGGTGGGGTGCCGCGTCGCACCGTCTCTGTACTGGTGCGTCCATCGCGTATAGCAAGCGTGCGGTCTACTTCCGAAGCCACGCTCACGTCGTGTGTCACCAGGATGATGGTTAGCCCAAGCTGCGTATTGATCTGGCGCAGGCAGGCGATGATTTCCTGAGCCGTGACGGAGTCGAGTTCGCCCGTTGGCTCGTCGGCGAGCAGCAAGGCCGGCTGGTTCGCCAACGCAATGGCTATGGCTACACGCTGCTGCTCGCCGCCCGAAAGTTGCGCCGGTTTTTTCTTCGCCATCGTTGGCAACCCGACCAGTTCCAACAGCTCATAGGTGCGTTTTGAACTACGCGCCGCGCCAACGCCGTTGAGCAGTTGCGGCAGATTGACGTTCCCCTCAATTGTCAGGTCTGGTAGCAGGTTGCGCCCGCTTTGCTGCCAGACATAGCCAGTTACGAGATTGCGGTAGCGCGTGCGCTGCTCCTCGCTCAGGCGCGTCAGGTCGAAATCTGCCACTCTGACCTGCCCGGCGGTCGGCGCGTCCAGCCCGCCCAGGATGTTGAGCAACGTTGTCTTGCCCGAACCTGACGCGCCCACCAGCGCGATCATTTCTCCCCGCGCAACCTCCAGGTCTAGCCCTTGCAGCGCAATAGCTTCCAGGTCAGCCACTTTATATATCCTGATGAGATTGGCGCAATGTACCATGTGTTCTTGCATAGAATATTTTCCTTTCGTATAGTTGGTAATGATGTCCCTACAGGTTATCCAGCCATCTGACTTGATTTAATCTTCGTTGAGTCTCAGCGTCTGGCCCAAGGATGGGCGCGAGACGAGCCGCGCCATCAACGCCAGGGCTATGACGCAGATGCAGATGATTGTTCCCAGCGTGATAGCAAACAGCAGCGAGGATATCACGACCTGTGGAGGCATTCCATTTCTGATGTTCTCAATGAAATCTGTCAGGTAGAGTACCGGCCCGATCAGCGTGGTGAGCAGGTAGCCCAGGCCCACGCCGAGTACGAGCGCGGCAGCGCAGATGATACCCAACTCCCACAGCAGCACGGCGGCAATTTTGCCCGGAGCCATGCCCAACGCGCGCAAGATGGCAAAGCTGGTCAGGCGATTGGAGGCATTGAGCCACGCGGAGAATAACGTGCCGGCCAGGGCTAGCAACAGCGCGGTTGCTACGCCCGCGCCTAACAGGCCGATGATATTGACATGCAGATCATCTTTTTGCAGCGTGTCGAGGATAGCGCGGCGGTCGCGCAACTCTGGATAGGCGTGGCGCACGCTGGTGAGCGAGGCAGCGTCGGAGCCTGTTTGCAGCCAGATAGTATTGGGCGCAAGCGTGCCACCGCCGCTATCTTTTGCGTATGCCGTCGCATAGCTCTGGTAATCGACGATCATGCCATAGTTGAAGGTATCATCGTAGATGCCGGGGATTGAATGTACCCTGCCAGCAACGATGAAATGCGTATTGAAGCCATCGCTGGTGGGCAGGATGAACGATGAGCCGGTGGAAAGCCCCAGGCTTTTCCACATGCCATCATCGACGAGCGCGTAAACAACATCATGTGTTGAGGCATCAGCGCGGTGCGATACCAGCAGGGCCATCAGGCTCGATAGTGATTGATCTGCATACGAAGAAGACCAGGACACTGTACGTGCAAACGTGTCTGCGTCTACCGCAACAATGTCGTTTATTGTGGTGATCTGACCGGCATTGGCGGCGACTGAAGCACTATAACCCGCCGTTGCAGATGTAACACCTGCCGTGTGCTGGTATGCCGCTTCCACTTGCGCAAGGCTTTTTCCCTGCGTTGGCAACGAAATTGAGCCGCTAAAATCAGCCCCGACCTGATAAGCTGCCGCGTCAATGGAGCGCTGCCGCTGCGTAGCGATGGAGGTGAGCATGAAGAGCGCGAAAGCCGTTCCCAGCGCCAGCAGCAAAATCATACGCGCGGCGGGACGCAGAGCGCGTTCCATCTGTGCCAGCGCCAGCATCGCGCTTGCTTTGCGCCCCCTCATAGCAATGTTCGATCCCAGGCGCAGTAGCAATGGAAAGAGGCGCAGGAAGAGTGTGATGCCGGCAGCCAGTATCAACAGAGGAGCTATTAGCGCAAGTAGCCCCAGCAAAACCTGCACTGCTCCATTGTCTGCAAAGGCTGATCCCGCCAGGTAGGTATAGGCGACATAGCCGATGCAAACCAGCAGGGCGAAAAAGAGATCGAGGTGCAGACGACGCCAGAATGGGGCGCGTGTCTCGCGTGCGCTTTCACGCCGGAACGCCAGCATATCCAGTGCCGTAGCGCGGCGGATAGCCACAATCGCCATGAATACTGCCACGATAACGGCGAACAGGGCATACCAGCCGACACTTAAAGCTGCCGTAATGGGATTGCCTGTCAGGACGTTCAACGCGGATTGCTGATTCGCGGGCAGCATCCACCGCGCAATCGCCTGTACCAGCAAAAGCGCTACAAACGGCCCGGCCAGCAAGGCCGCTACTCCCAGCCCGATACCCTGCGCCGCGAATGTGCCAAAGACGTGGCGGCGTGTCGCCCCGCGACTGCGCAGCATGGCAATGGTGGCGGCCTGCCGCTCGATCAGCGCAGAGACCATCATACTGACCAGGAACAGGACAAGTCCCACAATCAATATGAGCGAGGCCGAAATTACCACTTCTCCAGTGTAGATGCGATTGACATAATTGGGTAATATATCGAATAGCTCACCTGAAGCGCCGGGTACGGTGAAGGTGCCTGGAATGTTGCTCAGCTTATTGGAGACATCGGTTTGTGTATTGCTGGCAAGTTGCGAAAGGGTAATGTAATTGTTGGCATTCACCTGCCCTATATTTAATGGATAGCTCCAATGCAACAGGAAGAAGGGTACGTCAGTGCCGTTCTTAAAAAATCTTTTGCCATCGAGTGCAAGCTGCACTTGCAAAGAAGCAATGCGCGGCGAAATGGCCGAGTTGGAGGCCAGCGCCGGGTAGAACGTGCTGTTATCACCACTTTGCATCTGAAAATTGTTGGGGGATTCCCAGTTTGTATGCACCGAAAAGATGCCAACTACACGCATCGTCCATGTTCCCGTGCCGAGGCTCTGCGGCAGGTTGGCTGTGATGATAGAGCCAACGTGTACGCCCAGGCTACGGGCCGTTTCCGAAGTCAGGGCAATCTCAACCTGGTTGCCTGTTGTTTGCGCCTGCGGCAGTCGTCCCTGCCTAACAGTAAGTTCCCCGGCTATTTGATCCATCGTATAACTGGTGATGCCGAGCAATCGCTGCGTGTTTTGTCCAGAAGTCGCCGTTGTACCCGAAACAATAGTTAGCGCGGGCATCTGTACTGAAAAATGCGGTGCGCCGCTCGTATATGAGGCGAGATTATCGTTGACCACCTGGGAAATGGCCTGCTGCGCCTGCTGGATCTGCGCAGAGGTGGGATGATCGCTCGCCAGTGTAAAGGTAGTGCGCTGCTCATAGGGCAGCGCGCTGCTCAATTCATTGCGCAGGCCAGCCGTCATCGCTACCTGCGAAAACAGTGGCACCGCGCAGACCAGCATGACCATCGCCAGCATACCCAGCCAGGTGAACAGCAGCACATGCCACATCTGCTTAAAGCGCCACCATGCCAGCCTGACAATAGCTGGCAGCAGCGTAATAGTTCCCTGACGCGACAGGGTGGGTGTTGTAGTTGCCATTTTGGTGACTCCTTTTTATCGAACTTACGCCCCAACTATAACCCCCAATCGATAAAGAACTGGTGAAGAACCTGTCAGGGTATGATGAAATTGGCGGTTCGCGCTTCCCTTCATAAGAACCTCACAACTTTTGTGTATACTTAGCGATGAAGAGATAATTTTCTGAGCGTGATAGGGAACGAGACATGAACCGCAGCATTCTTGTCATTGACGACGACGTAAAAACCGTTGAGCTGATTCGCCTGTACCTGGAACGAGAAAAATACCGCGTGCTGGCGGCGTATGATGGAGAACAGGCCCTGGCGCTGGTACGTCAGAAGGAGCCGGGCCTGATTATCCTCGACTGGATGCTGCCGAAAATTGATGGGCTAGATGTGTGCCGTATCTTGCGCGCCGAGTCTCATGTGCCTATCATCATGCTGACCGCCAAAGCGACCGAAGAGGATACCTTGCAGGGACTTGATCTTGGCGCTGATGATTATGTAACCAAGCCGTTCAGCCCGCGCGAACTGGTTGCGCGCGTGCGCGTCGTGCTGCGGCGCGCGCATCCGCAGGAAGACCAGCCGCCCGGAGAACTACGCATCGGGTCTCTTCTCATTGATTTCCGCTCGCACGAGGTGTGGCGCGCTGGCGAACTCATCGATCTCACCCCCAGAGAATTTAAACTGCTCGAAACCTTAGCCAGGGAACCGGGACGCGCCTTTAGCCGCCTGGAACTGGTGCGGCGCGTCTTCGGTATGGACTACGAAGGCTTCGAGCGCACTGTAGACGTACACATGATGAACTTGCGTAAGAAGATCGAGCTGCATCCCAACGAACCTGTCTACCTGCAAACGGTCTATGGCGTGGGATATAAGTTCAGGAGGGAAGAGTCATGAAACTGCTGCGCAGCCTGCGTGTTCGTCTGCTGCTGATGTTCATGCTGGTGGTCATGGTGACATTGATAACCATTGCCTTAGCTCAACAGGCTTCGACGGCCGCCGCTTTTCAGGGGTATGTGAACACTACCAAAAACATCGAGCGCATAAATAAAGCCAGGGAGGTACGTTTTCTCAATCTTGGAGCGGTAGGAACAGTTATCACGGATATGCTCCAGGCGTATCAAATAGGAGATATGAAGCAGGTGCATATCCAGGCGCAGCAGATAGGGAAAAATAACGTAGTACGGATAATTTTGATTGACCATGACGGGCGCGTGGTCGTCGATTCAAGCGGCCTGTTGCTAGAAAACATGCTGATAGGAAACAATCAAGCGCTCACCGCAAATCTCACCTCTACATCGAATATGCCAGTGCTGCTCGTCTCCACCGATATAGCGCGAACTTTCGTGACCGCCGGATCGGCACCGGCTGCTTCTGCGTCTTCTCCCGCGCAAGATTTTCTCGGTGTGGTCAATCGCTCGCTCTGGCTGGTTATTGTGGCTGCGTGGCTGCTGGCGCTGCTGTTGACGCTGGTGTTCAGCAACAATATCCTCAAGCCAGTTGGTGAACTGACGCGCATTGCCCGGCGTATGGAACAGGGCGACCTCAGCCAGCGTGTCAAAATACGCACGAAGGATGAGATTGGCAAGCTGGCGCACGCCTTCAATACGATGGCTGATAGCCTGGCACATTCGGAGGAACTGCGCCGCAACATGGTAAGCGACGTGGCCCACGAGTTGCGCACCCCGCTGACAAACATTCGCGGCTACCTGGAGGGATTGAAAGACCATGTGGTCGATCCCACGCAGGACATCATCGTCTCTCTCTATGAAGAATCGCTCATATTGAGCCGCCTGGTAGTGGACTTGCAGGAACTGAGCCTGGCCGAAGCCGGGCAGCTTTACCTGGTGCGCAAACCGTTGATGCTGGAAGAGATCATCGCCAAAGCCGTTTCCTCTTTGCAATTGCAGGCAACCAGCAAGCAGCTTCTCTTGCTCGTTGATGTACCTCCACATTTGCCGAAAGTGATGGCGGATGCCGAGCGCACGGGGCAAATACTGCGCAATCTGTTGAACAATGCCATCACGCATACCCCTTCCGGCGGCAAGATCACCGCGCGCGCGCGCGCCCACGACGACAAGGTAATGGTTAGCGTGCAGGATACAGGCGAGGGCATCGCGGAGGAACACCTGCCTTATATCTTTGAACGCTTTTATCGCGCCGACGCCTCGCGCTCGCGCGCAACAGGCGGCTCCGGTCTCGGCCTGGCAATCGTCAAGCAAATGGTAAAGGCGCATCATGGCCGCATAGAGGTGGAAAGCTCGCCGGGGTCTGGCTCTTGCTTTACATTCACACTGCCCCTGGCCGCTAACGAACCTTCCAGGAGCATGTTTGCATAACCACGCCACGCTACTATACAATTCATGTATAATAGTGGGGGTCTTTCTGGTTGTGATAATCATAGCATCCTGGAAGAAAGCAGCAGTATAGTGAGTTCAGAGCAACAAGAGCCGCCTGATAGCGACGGTACACAGCGTAAATCCACGTCTGAATTGTGGGGTCCCTGGGTCGAGCCAGAGGCCGAGAGCGGCAAACAGGACCAGCGCGTTGTGCCAGGCACGCAGTTCAGAAAGCCCTTTGAGCCGCTTACATCTCCACCGTCCAATAATGACGGCAACGACGCGCGTAATACTATCGACCCGCAAGCTACTTTTCGAGAGCATTCGACCGCTACTCCCAACCCGCAATCCGCACAACCTTTCCAGCCCCCGCAGGTCAATCCTCCACTGTATGGAGGGTATCCCGCGCCTGTCACGGGCAATCCACCTGCGCAAACATTTCCGCCACCCGGTGCAGGCGGTACGCCGCCAGTACCGGGCTACCCTAATTTCGCGGTTCCATCCCCTTCATATCAAGGATATGCTTCAGGTCCACCTTCTTATGTGCCGTATGGCGTGTATCACAACTATCCTCAACCGGGAGCATACCCATCTCCGTATGCGTATTATCCGCCACCGCAGCCTAAGCGTGATGGTTATCTGCTCGGCGTAGGCATTGCCGCATTTATTGGCTCGATCCTGGTTTTGCTGGGTGGGCTGTTCTCGCTTTTCATGCTCCTGTTTGTGCAGACGATGCGCATAAGCTCCATAACCTCCGCTCAAAGCTTTACAGCGACCGTGCTTTTCGCGGCTTTCGCCCTGATTGGTTTGATCGGCGGCGGCTACAGCCTCTATCACTGCATTCGCTCGGTGTTTTTACAGAAACCCTCGTCAGGTTTTGCTCTGCCGACCTTCTGGCTCTTTGTTGCGCTCTACGCCGCATTGATTGCGGGCGGTATTGCTTTGCATAATGCGGGACAGGATCAGTCTGATCTCACCTTGCTGGCAATCTTGATCTTGCTGGCGGGCTTTTTTCCCGCGATGGCCGTGATGGCGCTGGGAAACCGGCGCTTGCGTTTCCCAAAGGTCGCGGCGTGGCCGACAAGCTGGCGGCGCTTCGTACTCGCTATCGTCAGTGGCGCGACAATGGGTATTCTAGTGGCTGGCGCGCTCGAACTGGCGCTTCAGGCGGCGCTGGTACATGGACAGAATATTGACCCGCTGCTCTGCCTAACTAACCCGACTGCTCCCGGCTGCCAGAGTACCAACGTCTACAACCTGCTCTTTATCACGGTTGCCGTCATCGCACCCATCGTAGAAGAGACGGTCAAGCCCCTTGCGGTAATCATCCTCATCGGGCGGATGCGCAGCGCGGCAGAAGCGTTCGTGCTTGGCCTGGCCTGTGGCATTGGCTTTGATCTGATCGAGACCAGCGGCTACATCGCTTCCAGCCCTGCCGATTGGGTCAGTACGGCGTTGTTGCGCAGCGGCGCGGGTCTGCTGCATGGCCTGGGCGCGGCGATGGTAGCGCTGGGCTGGTATTATCTCACGCATCCCGGCAAAAATCGCGTGCCGAAAGCCATTGGCTGCTGGCTCTATGCCGTTCTCCAGCACGCGCTCTGGAACGGCTCAGCCTTCCTGACCCTGTTGCCCGGCTCCGCAGGCGATTTCTTTTCTCGCCCACTCACCATCGGTTCCGTCACCCTGCCCTACTTCGAGCTTGTCAATGTCGGCGAGGCTATCGTTATATTGCTCTTTTTCCTGTATATCACCTACCGCATACGCGGAAAGAAAGCGGCTGTTTCAACAACTGGCGTCCAATAAACGAATACCCTGGCTCTCGTTTTGCTAAATGAGAGCCAGGGTATTTTTCATCACAACGCGATCCCCTAATCCCACGCGCCCACTTTCACGTAGCCCTTGAGCAGGGCGCGGGCGATGATGAAGTGTTGGATTTCGTCGGTGCCTTCGTAGATGCGGGTGACGCGCAGGTCGCGGTACCAGCGTTCGATGGGCATTTCGCGGGTGTAGCCCATGCCGCCGTGAATCTGCATCACGCGATCAACTACGCGGTTCGCCATGCCCGCGCCGTAGAGCTTTGCCATGCTGGCCTCATGGCGGTTATCGAGGCGCTGATCGACCTTCCAGGCGGCGTGCAGGGCCAGCCATTTGGTAGCTTGAATCTCGACGGCGGAATCGGCGATCATCCACTGGATGGCCTGGCGGTCGGCGATGGGCTGACCGAAGGTGACGCGCTGTTTGGAGTAGTCCAGCGCCATTTGCAGCAGGCGTTCCGCTGTGCCGACGCAGCGCGAGGCGATCAGCCAGCGTCCCTGGCCGATCCATTGCATACCGAGCGAGAAGCCCATACCGACCTCGCCCAGCACATGATCCTCCGGCACGCGCACATTCTCAAAGAAGAGTTCGGCAGGCGACCAGCCGCCCATCGTATGCACAGGGCGCGAAGTCCAGCCCATCTCGCGGTCAACCAGGAAGCAGGTCACGCCGCCGTTCTGCGGTGGCTTCGTGCGGTCGGTCACGGCAAAGACCATCGCAAAATCGGCCTCGTTGCCGCCCGTGATGAAGACTTTCTGCCCGTTAAGCACCCAGTGCTTGCCATCCTTCACAGCCGTCGCGCGAATAGATGAGGGATCAGAACCCGCGCCCGGCTCCGTCAGGGCGAAACAGGAATGGCGCGTTCCCTCGATAGTAGGAATCAAATACTCTTTTTTCTGCCACTCGTTGCCATGATAGAGGATATTGTCCGCGTTGCCGCCAAAGGTGAACGGGACGAGCGTGCGGCCCATCTCCATAGCGATGAGGGCCGACATGACCGCTCCGAGGTTCGCGCCGCCGTATTCTTCGGGCGTATTGATGCCCCAGAAGCCCAGTTCTTTCGCCTTCGACTGCAACTCATGATAGAGGCCGGGTTCGATGCCGGTGGGATATTTGCCTTCGTTCTGCATGACCTCGTTTTCCAGAGGCATCAGCTCGCGCTCTACGAAACGCCTTACGGTGTCCTGAACCATCTTTTGCTCGTCGGTGAGGGTGAAATCCACAGGTACCTCCTTCTGGGGTAGAACGATGTCTTATGGGCCATTCCATATTAGGAAATCCAGTATTGCAATTGTAACACAACCGGAGGTGATTTGAAGTGTGTTACAATACTCGCAGGTAAAACACATCACCATCAGGAGTCACTTTGATCGAACAAGAGCGGGGCGGGACACGCTACGTACAATTCGCCCTTTTCCAACAATTCCCGGAACTGGTTCACGCTTCGTTTACGCGGCATGGCGGGTATAGCGTGTCCCCCCATTGCGGCATGAACGTCTCGGTGAGCAACGACGATAGCCCTGAAAATGTCTTACGCAACCGCTTGCTGGCTCTGGAGAGCCTCAGCATTGATAGGTATCCCTGCGCCACCGCCTGGATGATCCACAGCGCGGATGTGGCGACGCTGGATGGCGACGATTGGGACGACTGGAAGTATGATTGGCCCTATCGTTCCTACATGATCGACGAGCGCGAGTTAATCTGGACTACCAGGCCGCGCCGCAAAGCCGACGCCATTATTACACAACGGCGTGGCGTCGCGCTCGCCATGTCTTCCGCCGATTGCGCGCCCCTGCTGTTCTACGATCCCACACAGTCGGTGATCGCGCTCACGCACGCCGGCTGGCGCGGCACGGCGCGTGGCATCGGCGCGGCCACCGTCAACGCCATGCGCGAGCAATTTGGCTGCCAGCCGCAGCATATCTACGCGGGTATCGGTCCCACCATCGGGGCTTGCTGCTACGAGGTGACAGAGGAAGTGCGCCTCCTGTTCCTGGGAGAAAAACAGTTCGAGGCTCTGCCCACGGAAGAACGCTATCGCAACTTGATACGGGACTCCGCCGTATTTAGAGTAGAAGAACTGGCAGATCGCAGCAGCCTGCGCCTCGATCTGTGGGAGACGAACCGCAACCAGCTTCTGCTGGCAGGCTTAATGCCTGAACATATCGAGGTGGCCGGCATCTGCACCAGTTGCCAGAAAGAACATTTTTACTCGTATCGCGCCGAACATGGCAAGACGGGGCGTTTCCCGTCCATCCTGGCCTTGCGTCTGGAGTAGGGTGTCGCATGATAACAGCGGAACAATTGGCTGACAATCTTGAATATGTGCGTGGCGCAATCGCGCAGGCCGCAGAGAGGGCGAACCGTGACGCGCAGGATGTGACGCTTATCGCCGTTTCCAAAACGGTGACGCTCGATCTTGTGCGGATAGCGTATAATTTGGGAGTGACGGATTTTGGCGAGAACCGCGTGCAGGATGCGCTGCCCAAAATCGCGGAATTTCACCCGCCAGAGTTGCGCTGGCATATGATCGGTCATTTGCAAAGCAACAAGGTGAGCAAGGTCGTCGGCGCATTTGCCAGCGTCCAGAGCATGGATAATCTGCACCTGGCGCAGGCTCTGGAACGGCACGCGGACAAGCAGGGCATGGTATTGCCGGTGCTGCTGCAAGTCAACGTTTCGGGCGAGGCCAGCAAGGAAGGCATGTCAGCGGCGGAGACTCCAGAACTGGCGCGGCAGATTGTCGCTCTGTCGCATTTGCGGGTGGAGGGATTGATGACCATCGCGCCCCTGGTGCAAAACCCGGAGGAGACGCGACCCGTTTTCCGGCAACTGCGCCTCTTGCGAGACCACCTGCGCAATGAGATTCCGCAGTGTGAGTGGCAGCACCTTTCGATGGGTATGACCGATGATTATCGGGTAGCGATTGAGGAAGGAGCCACGATTGTCCGTATCGGACGAGCGATCTTTGGCGAGCGCGTCTATACTTAGCACAACTATACAGAAAGAACACATCATGGGACCTGAAGACGTAATGTTTGGCCGGCGAATTCGACAAAACCATGCCTTAGAGCACGCGACTATCACCATTTTGAGCGGCTACGTGCCTGAGCTACGTGTGAGCGCGCGCTCCAGTTCGCGCGGCTTTACCATCTTTGGCGATGTAGACCTGGGGCAGTTGCGGCGCGCCCTGGACGAGGCTCTCCAGCGTTTGCAGGCAGGCGAGGCCGAACTGGCGATTCACCCCAACTGCGGCACCAACCTCGTCGTGGGTATCTCGCTCGCCACCATAGGAACATTGTTAGGCTTGACTTCCAGCCACGCGCGTACCCGCGTCACCTCTACCGCTTTCTCGTCCGTCGCTGGCATCATGGCGGCGCGTCCGCTGGGCCAGTTTGTGCAAAAGCACGTCACCACGCTGCCAGATGTAGCGGGCGTGCGCGTCACTAAAATCTTCCGCCGCAAAATTCTTGGCATGACCCTGGTTGAAGTACGAACCGTGCAGGAGTAATGATATATGGGTGATCTTTTTGGCATCCCTGGGGATCATGGTCTGATCTACGGGATCATCAAGTATGGCATTGGGATATTGATTATCGCCATGATTATTCGCGTGTTCGCTTCGTGGTTTGGCGCGGACGAACGTTTTGCCTTTATCCGCTTCCTGGCGCGCATGACCGACCCCTTTATCACGCCCATTCGCCGCATTGTGCGCCCGGTGGGCGTCCTCGACATGTCGTTCCTGATCGGTTTCTTCTTCCTTATCACCATCCAGGCGCTCTTATTGCAGGCGCTTCCCATAGGCTGGTAACGTTTCCGTGCGTTTAACCGTGCGCGTCGTTCCGCGTAGCCGCCGCAACGCCATCGTCTGGGATGACGATCAGGGCGTACTCAAAGCGTGGCTCACCGCGCCGCCCGTTGATGGAGCCGCCAACGATGCGCTGATTGCCCTGCTCGCAAAATACCTCGGCCTGCCCGGACGCTCGATTAGCATTCTGCATGGCGCGACCGGCCGCCAGAAAATCGTGGAGATTGCGGGCATGACAGACGCAGAAGTCGCGGCAAAATTACAGATAAATCAAAACTGAACACAGGCATGGCCGACAGCATGGCGACCGCAAGGGTCGCCACTACGTTATACAGAGAACATGCAAGCGTTGTATAGTAGTGGCGACCCTCGCGGTCGCCATGCCGCGAGACGCGCTGAGTGCAGATTAGCAGCCAGTTTCTCCTACCTGGAAACATCCTTGCACCGAGTCGATCTGGATAAATCCACCTGGGGCTACTTTTAATACGACGAGCGCCTTATTGACCGGATTGCCCTGCGCGTCAAAGGAGATTTGTCCGCTGATGCCCTGAAAGGCTTGCGCGCCGTTGATTTTCTTTAAACCCTGCAACAATTCCGCCGGAGTCAGGGTGGTCTTCGAGCCGGTCAGCATATTCTGCGCGGCAGTCAGCATGGCCGCGGTGGCGTCGTAGGACAGAATCACGTCGCCGTCAGCGCGGGAATAGCCATAGGTGCCGGTGCCGTGCTGGTTACTGGGATCGAAAGCGGATTTGTAGTTGCCAAAGAAATTTGGCTGAGAGCAGGCGAATGATCTCCCGGCGGCGCACAATGTCGCCCACTCGTCGGGATGCGCAAAGGTCGTGAAGTGCATACGCACACCAGCCGAGCGCGAACTGCTCTGATAACCGCCCAGCTCGTAGAGGGCATCGCCGCCCATGACCTGTAAATTGGCAAACGGGCCGGAGGTTGGCAGGTCGGTCAGCAGCACGCTGGCGTCAGCCGCGTAGCCAGAGAAGTAGATCAGATTGGGGTTTGCGGTTTCGGCATCGGCAAGCAATTGCACAAAGTTATCAGGCTTGCCGACGGTGTAATTCTCCGTTTTGACAATTGTGCCACCATCTGTAGTAAACTGGCTCTTAAAGGCTTGTGCCAGGGTCTGGCTGTAGGGATCGGAATTGTCTACGAACAACGCTACGCGCGTGGCGCGCAAGCTCGTCTCGGCAAAGTGCGCTCCAATCTCACCCTGTATCACGTTGGGGGGCGCCACTCTGAAGAAGTAGGGCTTGCCTGTCAGCGAATCGCTGGACGCGGTCTGCGACACCATTGGAATCTGAGCGGGGGCCAGCGTCGATAAGACTTGCACCACGCGCGAGCTAAACGGCCAGCCCATGATGCCCACGAAATGGCTGTCCGATTTCTGCAAATTCAGGATTTCCTGGGCAACGGGTGTGGCAAAAGTGGTCTGGCTGCCGGAATTGGCGATCAGCAGGCGTACCTGCACGCCATTGGGCAACAGACGTCCATCGTTAAACGTTTTCTGCGCCACGTAGGCCCCTTGCAGGTCATCGCGTCCCACGCTGATGGTGGCTTTATCGCCCGTGAGCATGGTGGCGACAGCGATATCGATATAGGGAGCGCCACTATCAAGCACGGTCTGATTTTCGAGGTAGATCAGGGCTTCGGCATTAGCGGTATCATCTTGCGCCGCCTGGGTCCATAGCGACTCGGCTGAACTCATATTGCCGGATTTGAAACTTTGCGCCGCCTGAGTCATGAGGTCGCCGCCGGGCCGTCCCGTATCAAAGGGGAAGATGCCGTTGCTGATGCCGATCATTTCGCCATTGGAGGCTTTCATTACGCCTATGCCACTGGCCGGTATGTCACTTGTCGCAACCGGAGTGAGTGTATTTCCACCGCCGGTCGTCGTCGTTCCGCGATGCTGGAAGTAGTAGTACGCGCCAAAACCAAAGGCGAAGAGCAAGACAACTACCAGAATGAGAAGAAAGAAATTGAGTCCAACGTTGCTCCTGCGCCTGGGCGCTGGCGGCGCGTATAAGCCGGGCTGGTAGGACTGTTGCCCCGCGACGGGCGGCAGCGGGGTAATTGGCGCTGGTCGGCGCGCGGGTTGACTTACCTGCGTCGGCTGGTTCGCGGCCCCATATCCATACGCCCCGCTCGACGAAACGGCGGGTATAGGCCCGGATGTTCCCAGCGTATAGCTGTCCATCGCGCCCGAAACGCCATGTTTTTTGAGCAGGATGGTATCCACGTCGCGCTTCATCGCAACCGCGCTCTGGTAGCGCTGCGTAATATCGTTATTGGTCGCTTTGGCAAGCAACTGTTCTACTTCTGGCGTCAACTGTGGGTTCAGGGTGCGCGCCGGTGGGTAGGAGAATGGCGGGAAGTCGCGCGGATCACGGTTGGTCAGCAAATGATGCAGCGTCGCACCCAGCGCGTACAGGTCGGAGCGCGGGTCGGCGTTGCCCTGGTATTGTTCGGGCGGCGCGTAGCCGGGTGTGCCAAGCGCCGATGTCTGCTTGCGCCGGGCGTTCTTGACCACATCGGCGCGCGCGATGCCAAAGTCTACCAGGTGCGCGCGTTTGTCTTCTGTATCAATGATGATATTGGCGGGTTTGATGTCGCGGTGGACGATGGGCGGAGTGCGCCGCGCCAGGTATTCGAGTACATCCAGCACCTGAGAGACATAACCCAACGCCTCGCGTTCCTTCATGGGCTGTTTTACACGCTCCATGCGCTCTTCCAGGTTCTCCCCCTCGACATAATCCTGTACCATGAAGTAGCGCAGGTTTTCGTCAAAACTATCGGTGACGGCGGGAATCAAAGGATGATTAAGGGCTGCCAGGGTCATCATTTCCTGCTTGAAGTTGCGTTCATCCTCTCTAATCTTATCGGGATCGCTGCTCTCAGAAACGAGTTCCTTGATAACCACCTGTTTATTGTTGACACGCTTATCATTCGCCAGCAGAGCCGCGCCCATGCCGCCCTGACCAAGTACCTTTTTGACCACATAGCGGCCACCCTGCAACGTAGTACCTACACTGAGCGTATGCGAGCCGCCGCTCCCTCCGGGCGTAATGCCCTTCGCCGGGGTGCTGGCAACGGTCAGTGAATTTGAGGAAACGCCACTGCTCAGCGCGGCAGGATCAATCAACCTGCCGCAATTGCTGCAATAACGCACACCATCGCGGTTTTCTGCTTTACAATAGGGACATTCCATCTTTCCCCCGCCTTCTTCGCTTTCTGGATTTTGCATCTATCCGGGCTATTGGCCTGATTATACTCGGATTCGCCACTATAGTCGAGTAGCGGCATTCCTGGCTTTCAGATAGTATATACGTAATCAGGAAGCGAAAGTTCAGCGAAACGCACAACGGGATCAGTAAAGGCTCGGCCTTTACTGATCCCGTTGTCTATTCACCGGGAAAAGATCAGTTTAGAGGTGCTGACAGCGCAGGGAGATGATGCCGGGCGCGAAGTGATTCGCCTTTTGCAAATATTCCTGTTCGTTGGCCTCGATCATCAGCTTGTGCATCACCACTACGTCGCCGTCGGGTAGCGGTTCAGCCGGTTGCAGGCAGAGTTCCATGACAGCGCAACCGCGTTCGTAGACCTTCACCAGGCCACCGGAGCCAGGTATGCGGTATATACGACTGTCAATAGTTGGACTGGATACCTCCAGATAGCCAAACTTAATCAGTTGTTGGTACTGGTTTTCTGACAACATCTCCCGCAGCAGGGCTTTAGCGCGGCTTTCAGCAGAAAGATGCTCGCTCACCGTTTCGCGGAATCGCCCGACCCGTCCATCGGAAGCCTGGGACAGGTAATAGATCGCCAGAAGCAAGAACAGCAGCCAGATACCAAGAAACAGGCTAAGAGTTTCCCACATAGCTGCTATTTCTCCTTAGCCTCCAACCACGCGGGGGACCATGACGATTTGCTCGGCGGTGCGGTCGAATGTTTCAAGACGCTCTACAGTTTTTCCAGACTCTACTTTGAATGCGGTAGCTCCGCGCGCGCGTTCCTCGTTAAAGATGCGCTCGGCTTCTCGGATTGCCGCCAGAGCCTCAAGATCGTTTGTGCTCGCTTTGTTATTATCCCATACGATCCGTTCGTCGCCTTTACGGGACATAATCCGCAGCATACCCATGGTCTGTCTCCTTTTCTGTACAAGCAACCAGGCGTGATTTTTCTATGGGCGCAGTAAACCTGGCCCCCACGTTCCCGACTATACCCCACATATCAGGGACAATTTCAGCATAGCACGCTTTTGTCCGTAAATCAAGGGTAATGATAGGACAATCATTTGTAACTGCTCGGAGCGCCGCTCCAAGCAGTTACAAATGATTGTCAGTAATAGTAGGCGGAAAGGCTTGCCGACTGCTCTGGCAGGCTTAGGACAAAATTCCCGGGATGGTGAATGTGAACGCGCTTCCCTCGCCTGGGTTACTTTCTACACGTACCTGGCCACCGTGTAGTTCCACGATCATTTTGACGATCGCCAGACCAAGTCCCTGACCACTGGTGCGCCCGGCATGGTCAAGCGGGATTTGATAGAAACGCTCGAAGATGCGCTGCTGGTATTCGGGGGCAATGCCACTGCCGGTGTCGCGCACCTGGATGACGAAGCTTTGGCGGACCTCTCCATCGGGAGTGCTGTCTTCAACCACACTGGCGAAAATGGTTACGCTGCCGCCAGAAGGAGTGAAGTGTAAGGCGTTGCTGATAAGGTTGCGTAGCACCTGCTGGATGCGCGTGCCATCGGCGTAGACGCGGGGGAAATCACCGGCAACGATCGAGGCAATGCTGATGCCGTTATCCGAG
>DASTKD010000244.1:0-9512 GCA_035716135.1 Ktedonobacteraceae bacterium | reverse complement strand
CTGTCATCCTGAGCGCAGCGAAGGATCTCTGGCCGGGCGCAGATCCTTCGCTGCGCTCAGGATGACAGGTGCGAAGGACGGCAGCATCCTTGACCTGCCCTGGTGCGTCGAGCCTACCACGCCGCACGCAGCACAGATTCGATCTGCGCTGCTTCGATAATTGGTTTGGGATTGTTGCGTACCGCCGAACTTTGCAGCGCGACTTGCGCCAGGCGTCCCAAGTCATGCTCTGCTACCCCCACATCGCGCAAATGTTGGGGCAGCTTCATCTGACCGATTAGCGCGTAAATTGCTGCGATAGCCTCTCCTACAGCCTCTTCAGCGCTCCTGCCAGCCAGTGAAATACCCATCGCTTCAGCAGCCGGGGCAAGTTGGGACGCGGTAGCATCCAGGTTGAAACGCATGGCATGTGGCAGGATAATACTGTTCGCAATTCCATGCGGCACGCCAGCCGATCCACCCAGCGCGTGACAGAGGCCATGATGCAGGCCCATCGCCACCGTAGAAAGCGCGGTTCCGGCCAGGTAAGCTCCCATGAGCATTTCGGTACGCGCCTCCAGGTCATCGCCTCGCGCAAAGCAACGCGGGAGCGCGTTGAAAATGATACGCACTCCCGCGCTGGCAGCGGCAGTCGAAAGCGGGTTGCGCGTAATCGAATACAACGCCTCGATACAATGGGCCAGCGCGTTGACGCCCGTTGAAGCAGTCATAGCAGGCGGAAGATTGAGCGTCAACAGAGGATCATACATCACCAGTTTGGGAGCGACCCTGACATCGGTGACGGTTACTTTGCGCGTCGTTTCGCCGTTATGATGGGTAATGCCATAGATGGGCGTCATCTCCGAACCGGCATAAGTCGTGGGTAGAGCAATGACTGGCACAAGCGGCTGCTCAGTCGGCACGCTGGCCTTTGCCGACTTCCCCACACGCCGCTCCTCCAGCGCGAAGCTGACCGCTTTTGCCATGCCAATCGGACTGCCACCCCCCAGGCCAATGATCGCATCGGCCTCATGTTCAAGCGCAAAATTCACGGCCTCCGCTACCTGAAAATCGGGAACATGCGGCTGAACATGCTCGTAAGTCACGACCAGTCGCTCGCCCAGTACCTTTTCAACCAGCGCAATAGAACCATTGCGTCGCAGCGACCCGGTCGAGCAGAGCATCAATCTTCGCCACGCAAAACGATCAACAGCTTCCCCCAGGCGAACAATTGACCCCTGCCCAAAAATAATCTCCCCGGCATAGCTGGTATAGCGAAACTCGCGCAAATGAACACCTCGCTGACAGCACAAAAAATTCCATGCCCATCATAAAGAACAGTGTAATTGAGGAGGCGTCACTAAAACGTCAATGGAGGGATTACCGGGGTCTATGCCCATCAGAATTAGGATGAAAAAGGTGAAATGTAGGGACGCGATAAATCGCGTCCCTACACTTCATCGGGAACAACAGAGAGTCACAATTTATAGAGACGCCATCAGCTCCTCGGCCTGCGCGAGCAAGTGAGCGCGTCCATGCTCGCGCGCCGTTGTCAGGGCGGCGTTGAGATGTACTTCTGCTTCGCTGCGCTGCCCGGCGAGCAGCAGGGTTTCGGCGAGCCACAGTTGCAGGCGCGTGCGCAGGTGCCAGTAG
The DNA here is from genome assembly GCA_035716135.1 of Ktedonobacteraceae bacterium. Classification (GTDB taxonomy): domain Bacteria; phylum Chloroflexota; class Ktedonobacteria; order Ktedonobacterales; family Ktedonobacteraceae; genus CF-113. The sequence goes on along the minus strand of DASTKD010000244.1, from coordinate 7,880 downwards.
CCACGCTCGCTAATCAGCAAAAGCGCCTCTTCGAGCAACCTTGTCGCATCATCAAGCCGCCCCTGGCCGCGCGCCGCCAGCGCCAATCCTGCGCGAAACCCCGCCTGTCGTTCGAGATTATTTAGTTCTTCGGCCAGTGTGAGACCATGCTGAAAGGTTGCCCATGCCTCTGTCCATTCGTGCAGGTAAAGCGAGATTTCACCGCGCGTACTGGTAAGGTGCAGCAGCGCGCCAAACATCTCGTGGGATTCCGCCAGCGCATAGCCCTTGCTCAGAGCTTTTTGAGCGGCTTCAATATTTCCAGGTAGCAGGTGATGATAGGCGAGATTGTTGTACGCCAGCGCCTGGAAATAGTATATATGCGCGGACTCCGCCGCCTTTGCCGCAGCCTCATAGAGATTGAGCGCGCGCGTAATCTCTCCGCGCTGCGCGGCCACGTTGCCCAGTTCAAAGAGTACCGCGCACAGGTCTTCTTGATTATCGCTAAGCCTGTGAGCAGCGACAGCCTCTTGCAGGTGATGTTCGGCAGCCGGGAGATCGCTCCCCTCCATCGCCAGTGCCGCGCCCAGCAATCGATGCCCCCGCGCCATCAGTGATATATGCTGCCCATCCCGCAAGGATGCGCTCAAGTCAAGTCCTTTACTGGCCGCTTGCGCCGCATCGTCGTAGTTGTTGGCAACGAGCGCGAGTTCACCCGCCGCGAAATGCGCCGCTACTTGCGCGATGGCGTCGCCCAATTCCTGGGCATATTCGCGTTCGTGTTCATACCAGGTGGCAGCCTCATCAAGCTGGCCGAGCGTTTGATGCGTCTGTCCCAGCGCGCGCGCCAGGCGCAACAGTTCCTCGAGAGAAGCCGAGGGCGCGAGCAGATCATACAGGTGATGCAAAAAATCGAGCGTTTGCGTATTGGCGTTATCCCGCGCCAGTTCATCGAGTACTTGCAAGCCATAGCGACGCGCCCGCTCAACGTCTTCCCCAATCACCGCGTGCAGGGCAATCTGGCGCAGGGGAAAATTCTTTTGCAGCGCGGGACACGCATCCAGCCGCGTTGCCAGTTGGCGATGAATGGCGCGTTGGCGCAAGTGACTCAGGGGCAACATCAACGCCTCGCGCAACAACTGGTGCGGCAAAGCAAACATATCATTGCCAGATTCGACCACTAACCCGCTCGCAACCAGGTCCTCAGCCACCGGCAAAAGCTGTTCTTCTGACAGGCCCGACACGTCACGCAAGAGCGCCAGGGGCAAAGGCTGATTGGCAACCGCCAGTATATCAAGCAAAGAGCGGGCAATAGAGGAGAGGTTTTCCAGACGCCACGTAACGAGATCATGGGTAGTTTCCGGCAACGAGCAGGTTGATCTCCAGCGCAGCCAGCGACCGCTATCCAGGCGCAATTCATGCCGCTTTTCTGATGTTTTATGCTCCGCTATGTCAGGCGCATAAAGAATAGCCTCCGCTCGCAACTGAGCAATAATCTCTTTGAGGATAAACGGACTCCCCGCCGATTGCTCATACAGCCACTCGACCAGCGATGGAGCCGATGAGAGGGAGATGCCCAGGCTAGCCAGAAACATATGTACATCTTCTTGCGTCAAAGGCGAGAGAGCAATAGTGTGCGCATCGCCGCGTCGCCGTCCCAGCGTAACCAGTCGTTGCAGAGCGGGTACGGCCTCAACACGTTGTACCGTTCCCACGAGCATGACGGGCAAGGAGCGCAAGCGTGTAGCGAGAAAGCCGAAAAGATGCAGCGTCGTACTATTAGCCCATTGGAGATCGTCAATCGCCAGCAAAAGTGGCGCATCGCGTGTGAGTGTGCGCAACGCCTGCAAAACCCGCCACTCAAAACGTCCCTGTTCATCGGCGCTACTGCCGCGCGCATCCGCCAGTACATCGGTCAAATCGCCCGCGTTCGCGTTTTGAAAGGCGTCGAGAAAAGGACCATAGGAAAGCAAATCGTCAAAAGGCGAGCAGGAACCCTGCAAAATGAGCCAGGGCTTTGAAGATGTTGACAGGATGCTAACCAGTTCATCCAGCAGGCGACTTTTGCCGATGCCATTTTCGCCCTGCGCCACAACCGTCATGCCTTGCCCGGACGCCGCAAGCTGAGCGAGAGAGCGCAATTTCTTTAACTCTTCAGCGCGTCCGGCGAATGGCGCGGATGCCATCAAGCGCGCGCCTCCCTCGCGTTTCGCACTGCGCCGCGCCTCCATAGCAGAGGTAATAGCAGCCCATGTTTCGGGTGAGGGCATAATGCTAGACTCTTGCTGCAATACTGCCTCGAACTGCCGGTACTGGCGCAATGCCTGCCCGATTGCCCCGGCGCGCAGGTACAGTTGAATCAGGCGCTGCTGCGCAGGCTCGAATAGCGGGTCTGCCTGCACAATACACTGAGCATAGACAATAGCCTCATCCCATGCCCCACGACTTTCTGCCAGCGCTACCAGTCGTTGCAGCGCATCAAGATAACCCTGCTGTAATGCCAGATCTTCAGCGCGTACCCATTCCTCGAACAACGGCGCGTCAGAAACGCTAAAACCCTGCAGGAGCGGGCCACGATACAGGGCAACCGCCTGTTCCAGATGAGGAACGCTATCGATAGTATTCGCGCTGCCATGTTCCAGCACGCGGCGGAAATGCGCCACATCGCACGCATCGTCAGCCAGCTTGAGGCATATTGTATCGCCCTCGCCCGCCAGCACATCACCCGCGCCGCGCGCCTGCAAAGCCTGGCGCATATGGTACAGGCTCGAACGTAGCGAGTGACGCGCATTGCTCTCAAGCGACTCGCTCCATAACAGGCTGGCGAGATAATCACGCGAACGAGGCCGCCCCACAGCCGCCAGGTAATAGAGCAGCGCGCGCGCCTTCTGATCGTGCAGCAGCAGGGGTGTTCCTGCGAGCAACGCTTCGGGCGTGCCGAGCAAGCGAATTGTCAGTTGAGCCGGAGCCGCGTTTATCACATCGCCTCACACAGTAAACGAAACAGAACTTCTACGCGAAAGATTCTCGACCATCCAGCGAGCGATAGTAGCATTGATCTCCCCAGGTACGGGCTGCGGCCCGACCGGGAGTTTCTTATAATGAACAGCCAGGTACGCCAGCGATTGAGCCTGTAAAGCCAGTCCCAGGTCCATCGTCTCGATGGGATTGCCGCCACCTCCCGCCAGGTTAAGCATCTCGCCCTGAGCTAACAGCGTAATGCGCCTGCCGTCTTCAAGCGTGATGAGTTCGACCCATGCGCGGAAATGTTCAATGCTGGTCGCCCTACGTCTCAGTTCAGCTATGTCGATTTCCCAGGAAAAGTGACCGGCATTCGCAAGGATAGCTCCATCGGGCAGGTGATCGATTGACTCACCGGCAATCACGCCCGGTCTGCCCGTCGCGGTAAAGAACACTTCGCCAATCTTCAACGCTTCATCGAGCGATGTGACAACCATGCCATCGAGTACCGCCTCAAGCGCGCGAATGGGATCTGGTTCCACTACCGTCACATGAACGCCCAGTTTGCGCAAAGTACGCGCGATGCCACGTCCGACCGAGCCGTAGCCAAAAACCACAAAACGGCGCGATTGCACCAGCAAATTCGTCTCACGCATAAAGCCCTCGACGATAGTCGGCCCCACGCCATGCTCATTCTCCATAATCAGCTTGAGTGGGCTGTCATTGATGACGATGGTAGGCACAATCAGGGCATCGCGCAGTTCGTCTCGCAGGCGATTCGCTCCCGTCGTCGTCTCCTCGGTACTGGCGATCACACGCCCCTGACCCGGATGCGCCAGGTACGCCGCCATCAGGTCAGCCCCATTATCCAGCAGCAGATGCGGATCATGCGACAACACCCGGCGAATGTTCTCTTGATGCCGGACGCTATCATCTTCCTGCTGTCCATACACCACCACCCCATCCTGCCTGAGAGCAGCTGCCACATCGTCCTTCGTCGTGCCAGGGCTGCCAGTAATCACAACAGTAGCCCCACCCGCCTGCAAGACCGTACACAACACAGCCGTCTTAGGCTCAACATGCAAGCACATCCCAATCGTAAGCCCCGCGAAAGGCTTTGTCTCGCTGAACTGTTTTCGCAATCGCTGAAGCAATCCCTGATGAAGCTCCGCCCAGCGAATCTTCAGCCTGCCCTGCTCCACGAGATGATTTGAGGATGTATCTTGTGCTTGATTATCGGTCATAGGCTACGAATTCCTCTGCAAATAGGTCGGGTGGTGCCGGTATTTGTAAGCAACTACAAGGTCACTTCTAGCATTCTTATGTTGATTTTATCACGTTCCATGCCACTTCTGTACCGTAAGTCTCTGGTGATTACCTGTAAGCGACGAGAGATTCTTCGCTGCGCTCAGAATGACAACCCTCTGACCTGTCATTCTGAGCGCAGCGAAGAATCTCCGGGCTATCTGGTTCCAAAACCCTGATCTTGTTCGCTTATGGGCAATCATCAGTAAGCCTATATTATCTGGTCAGGGTCAATGCCCATCGAACGCAATTTTTCGCTATATACCTGTATTCGCTTTTTATTTGATACTGTTCTTTCTATCAATTCGTTCAATTCATCTGTTTGCCGCGCCAGAGCATCTGTTTCTCTTCTTAATTCATCTGCCTGCCGTGCCATCTCCTCAGCGCCTGTAAGTCTCATCTGATTGTGGTCATCGTATAAACGCAAATTGTATCCATCAGACACCAGCCTACTTTCCAGATATTGACTCCACAACGATCCATCAGAAGCAGGCGGCATTTCCCGCATTATTCGTCTGTCCGGGTCAAGTTGCCAGCCAAACAAGCGTCGATTGCCGCTTTCTGGCAGTGGAGGTTCATATGGATCATACGCGAAGTATTCTTGCACACCCATATGCGCATAGCGTGCCGGTTTCTCTTCCAGGTCTATTTTCCATGTCTCATCCGAGGCAACCTCAAAAATCACATGAGGAGCAGGTCCACTCTTCCCTACACGGTAACTTCTAGTAGTATTCTGATAAGCAATACCTTTGATGATCGCAAGATCGGGTTCCTCTGGATACTCAAATGGGTCAGATGTTTGATAAAAGTTGAGGTTTCCATAGATAGCGCACGTCTGTTCATGAAAGGGCCATTTCAGCACATTCCAGAGATCGTGTAATAGCTCGGAGTGTGCAGAAGGTTGTCCCATGCGATCTTTTTCAGTGGCATGGGAATCGTAGTAGTATTTTATCTCTTCTTCCATTCCATGTACCCCATCCTTTCACTCTGCCTGATCCAGTCCAGCTCGCCGATGCAAGGTTTCTCCAACCCCACGTTTTTCTTCTGGTACAAGTGTACAGGCCCGTTGAGCATCTGTCAATCTATGGAAAAATGCTCACCGGCAGGTGTCCTCGCGCCTCGCGTTCGCCAAAGAGTACGCGCATAGCAGCGACCAGTGCCGGTCGTGTGTATTCGTAGGTGGCAAGGTATGTGCGCAACTGTGGGAAAGCCTGTATATCATAGGGGTTGCGTACCGCTATGCCTATCACCCGTCTTTTGCTGGCTATAAGAAATCGCACAACATTGGCCTGCGCTTCGTCCAGGTGCGCGTTTACTGTCGCTACAATGAAAATATCCTTCTCACTGGTCGAACTCAATAGCTTATCGTAATCAGCTTTAGACGCAACGGCTTGCAAGCGCGCATTGCTGGTATATGGCCGCAGAATATCGAGCAGCATAGTATCGGAATAATAGCGATCCTCTACCTTTGTCATCGTATTTCTCGGTGGAGAGGCTATTATAATGTTCTCCGCTGTTTGTGGGCGCAACGGCAAAAGCGCGTCCTCGTTGCGCACCAGAGTCGTAGATAACTCATACGCCCGCTCCTGCAATCGCGTGTGCGCAGCGTAATCAACATCCATCGCCGCGACTTCCCAGGAGAGATAACGCGCTTTCAGCTTCATAATGCGTTCCGCCGCCTGTTGCACGACCTGCGCGGAAAGTTCGCCCGTCAGCGCCGCCTCTTTTATCGCCTCAAAGCTGCCCCGTTGTCTTGTATCGATATGGGAAACCAGCACGAGGTCAAGACCTGCCTGCAATGCCATGACCGCCGCGGGTTCAGAACCAAAGGTATCTGAAATAGCCCGCATCTCCAGGCAATCTGAGACAATAACGCCTTCGTATCCCATCTGCTCGCGCAATAACCCCTGTATAATTGCGGATGAGAGCGTCGCGGGTAAGGCATCGTCATGAGTCAGCGCCGGAAAAGCCGTGTGCGCGACCATCACGCTCGCGGCTCCCGCCTCAATTCCAGCGCGAAACGGCACCAGCTCCACCGCCTCCAGCCGTTCGAGCGAATGAGGAATTAAGGGCAATGCCAGGTGCGAATCAACGGCGGTATCACCATGACCGGGGAAATGTTTGAGACAGGAGATCACGCCCGCGTCTTGATAGCCCTTCGCCATCACGGAACCCAGCCGCGCCACTAATTGAGGGTCTTCGCCAAACGAGCGCACGCCAATCACCGGATTGGCAGCATTATTATTCACATCCATCACCGGAGCCAGGTTCATATTGATTCCCAGCGCTTTCAGTTCGCGTCCGGTCGCCAGCGCCACGTCATAAGCAACGTCACTCGAGCCAATCGCCCCCAGCGCCATATTGCCCGGAAAAAGTGTGGCCGCTTCCCCCATCCTCTGCACAATCCCGTTCTCCTGGTCAATGGCTATAAGCAATGGATGAGTATGACCCGCTCCCCGCGCCGCCCTTTGCAATTGATGCGTCAGCGAACGCACCTGCTCCGCGTCATGCACATTCCGTGAAAACAAAATAATATTGCCAACATGATAGCGTTGTATCAGTTCAATCACTTCCCGCGTCGCCGTCATACCCGGAAAACCCACCATCAACGTCTGCCCAATCTGCTCCTCCAGCGTCATACCATCAGTATAGTTGCTCATGTGTTTTCCTTTCTCGCGCGCCTGATTTTCAGGGCGACCGCAGATACACCAGGGCGACCGCAAGGGTCGCCCTGGTATGCTCGCGCGCGCCGCGCTCAGCGCCGGTTCCTCGACAGGCGCAACATCCCCAATGGCAATGCGCGCGCCGATAGCGTCGATCACTTTTGTACGGAAAGCGGTCTCGTGAAGCAATAATCCACCACCCAGAGCGAGCGCTATCTGTCCGCTTGCAAAGTCGAGGCCGTTCTTGACAGCCACAGTTGCCAGCGCCAGTTCGCGCGCTGCATTTTCCACTATGACACAGGCCACTTCGTCGCCATCCCTGGCAGCCGCGAAAACCAGGGCCGACAGGGCAGCGATAGCGCCTTTATCGCCATCGTTGTTGTACACTTTACCGATCATAGCGCTGGCGTTGTCCAGTCGCCAGTGCTTCAACAGCAAATCTAGCAGCATAGTCGCCTGCCCGCGTCCATCCGCCGCCTTCGCAACAGCCTGCAAGCACTGGCGACCAAGATCATAACCGCTGCCCTCGTCGCCTATAATATGTCCCCATCCTCCGGCGCGCGCCACAGTCCCACGCGCATCACGTCCCAGCGCAATCGAACCAGTACCGGCGATCAGGGCAATGCCTACTGCATCTGGTAAACCGCTCAGCACCAGTTCCCCGTCATTGGTCAGATGTATGCCGCGCGCCAGTGGTCTCAGTAATGGCAAGAGCAAGTCCTGGTCTTCAGGGCGATCAACTCCCGCCACACCAAACCACGCGGCCGCTACCGGCAAAGAGCAACCCGCCTGGCGTGCCGCTTCCTCAACCGCGCTATACATATGCTGGACCGCCAGTTCAACGCCCACACCCGTATAATTCGCGCTGCCCGCCATACCGCACCCACGCTCGTTGCCCTGCGCATCCACCACCACCGCCAGCGTCTTCGTCCCACCACCATCGACTCCTACCGCATATACTTCATCCATCAT
>DASTKD010000243.1:0-3247 GCA_035716135.1 Ktedonobacteraceae bacterium | reverse complement strand
AGTAGACTTGCCCCCGACCTGCTGAACGTGCTATGGTTGATAAGAAACCTTATGGTTGACTTTGACATGGCTCTTATATCGTATTACAATGGACCTACCGGGGAAGAATGCCCCGGTCCAGGGCGAAGGGTCCTGAGTAGGTAGCCGATAAAAGGAGGAAACCTATGAAGATACCAATTCGCTTGTTGAAAGTTGTGTTTCAAGTTGACAGGTAGCGCCCGTAAAGACGGGCATCTAAATGGCCTCTAGCCACGCCGTATAACGGGGGTTGCTCCTTTAAGAGCGTATAGAACCTGTTTGGTCGTGGAAGGGTCGAAAAAGCAGGGCAGGGGCTGAAATAAGCCCCTGTTCTGTTTTCATAGAGAGAAAAAAATGGCTGGCAAGAGTTGCCAGCCATTTTTTTCTCTTTTTTTTATCCGACGCTGCCTGACATCTCCAACTGGATCAGGCGGTTCAGTTCGACGGCGTACTCCATCGGGAGTTCCTTCGTGATTGGCTCGATGAAGCCGTTCACGATGAGGGAGTAGGCTTCGGACTCGTCGAGGCCGCGACTCATCAGGTAGAAGAGTTGATCTTCGCCAACCTTCGAGACGGTAGCCTCGTGACCGACTTCGGTCTGGTTCTCTTCGACGCGAATGGTCGGGTAGGTGTCGGTGCGAGCCATCTCATCCAGCAGCAGAGCATCGCAGCGCACGCTGGATTTGGTGTGGTGCGCGCCAGAATTGATGCGCACCAGTCCGCGATAGGAGGCGCGACCCGTCCCCTTCGAGACCGACTTCGACAGGATTTGCGACGTGGTATGCGGCGCGAGATGCGTGATTTTCGCTCCCGCGTCCTGGTGCATTCCATCGGAGGCAAATGCGACTGAGAGGACATCACCACGCGCGCCCGGCTCCATCAACAGTACGGCAGGGTACTTCATGGTGACTTTGGAGCCGAGGTTGCCATCGACCCATTCCATCGTAGCATCGCCATAGGCGGCGGCGCGTTTCGTGACCAGGTTGTAGACGTTCTTCGACCAGTTCTGGATGGTGGTGTAGCGCACACGCGCGCCCTTCATGGCCTTGATCTCCACTACCGCGCTATGCAGACTGTCACTGGCATAAGTTGGCGCTGTGCAACCCTCAACATAGTGGACATAGGAGCCGGGCGCGGCAAGAATCAGCGTGCGCTCGAACTGGCCCATGTTTTGCGCGTTGATGCGGAAGTAGGCTTGCAGCGGGATTTCGACACGCACGTTCTCCGGCACGTAGACAAAACTGCCGCCGCTCCAGACCGCGCTGTTGAGCGAGGCGAACTTGTTGTCGGAGGGCGGAATGACGGTGCCGAAATGCTCTTTAATCAGGTCGGGATACAGGCGCAGGGCTGTATCCATGTCGGTGAAGATGACGCCGATCTTCTCAAGGTCTTCACGCACTTTGTGATAGACGGCTTCACTTTCGTACTGCGCGGTAACTCCGGCCAGGAATTTGCGCTCGGCCTGTGGGATGCCCAGACGGTCAAAGGTATCCTTGATTTCGACGGGTACGTCATCCCATGTGCGGCCCTGCTCCACTACCGGCTTGATATAGTAGTAAATGTCGTCAAAGTCTATGCCGGAGAGGTCCGCGCCCCAGGTGGGCATTGGACGCTTCTCGAAGAGGTCCAGGCTCTTGAGGCGGAACTTGCGCATCCAATCGGGTTCGCCTTTCATCTCGGAGATCTGCTCAACGATGTTGCGACTGAGTCCTTTGGGGGACTTAAACGCATAGTTTTCAGCCATATGGAAGCCGGGACTATATTCCTGTTGCTCCCGGTCAAATACCTGACTCATAGAATGTTCTCCATCTTGCGCATGATTATCTGCTGGTGTGCTTTCAAAAAGCTTGTAACTCGCCGATGCTAATCCTTAGTTCTACACTCGGATTTAGTTGTATTATATGGCGTTCGACCGGTATTGTCAAGTCAGGTGAGAAACAGAGAAACTTTTGAAATGGACTCTGGCCTGTCACCCTTGCGCCATCTGTCATTCTGAGCGCAGCGAAGAATCTCGGCATCCGGCGGGAGATTCTTCGCTGCGCTCAGAATGACATTCCCGGCTCTGGTTGTTGCTCTTCAGCAGGAAAAAATTCACTTTGGAAAACACAGGTTATCTAGTGGTCTAGATGACTTGACAAATTAACCAGTGTCAGGTACAGTATCTACATCGTACTTTTCCAGGATTTCAGTGAAAATGTGCGTATTTTGTCCTCTTATCCTTTCCTCAAATTACTGGCGAGTAGATGCTAGAAAGGAGGATACATTTCTTACGCGCATATCAGCGCGTCTGTTTCACATTCTCAAACATAGTCGATAAAAGGCGCGCATGTAGAGTTTGCGCCCTCTTTCGACGATCGTGAACAAGGTTGTGGCTACTCTAAAATACCCCCAGAATGGAGGAGAATTTACGATGAGCACTGCTAACACCTCCGGCGTTATGGCTACTACGCCGACCGCTCCCAGTGGTTGGGATCGAGTCCTGGGCGCTCTGCAAAGCCTGGGACGTTCACTCATGCTTCCGATTGCCGTTCTCCCGGCTGCCGCGTTGCTGCTGCGCTTTGGTCAGCCAGATTTGTTGAACCTCACCTGGATGGCAAACGCGGGCAACGCCATCTTTGCCAATCTGCCCCTGATCTTCGCCGTTGGTATCACTATTGGTCTTACCGGCGGGGAAGGAGCGGCGGCGCTGGCATCTCTGGTTGGATTTTTAGTCTTCGCTTTTACGTTCGCTACCATCTACGCTCCTACGGCAACCACCAGCCCGTTGACGGTTGTAGGAGTCTCCATAGATGTGCTGGCTGGCATCCTGATAGGATTGGTGGCGGCGGGGCTATATCGCCGTTTCTACGATATTCGTCTACCGGATTATCTGGCTTTCTTTGGTGGGAAGCGTTTTGTTCCCATCATTACAGCCGTCGTCGCTCTCATACTTGGCGTTGTCTTCGGTTTCATCTGGACTCCGGTCCAGACGGTCATCAATGACTTTGGCACGTGGATTGTATCGCTGGGAGCGCTGGGTACAGGCATCTATGGGACATTGAACCGTTTACTGATTCCCCTGGGTCTGCATCATGTCCTCAATTCCTACGTCTGGTTCCAGCTTGGCACGTATACTTCACACGGGGTGGTGTCGCATGGCGACCTGACGCGCTACTTCGCCGGTGATCCTACGGCTGGCAACTTCATGGCCGGTTTCTTCCCCATCATGATGTTTGGCTTACCTGCTGCA
>DASTKD010000242.1:0-4020 GCA_035716135.1 Ktedonobacteraceae bacterium | reverse complement strand
CCGCAACACAACCACTCTTTTTTGCCCTGGTCTTGTTTAACGATACGATAGGGGTGCGGACTCGATGGAGCCGGTGTCCTCAAGGATTTTGCGCAACTGCCTGGCGTCGAGCGTTTCGTGCAGGCGCAGATCTTTAGCGATACGATCAAGGGTAGCGCGGTGGACCGTCAGCAGGTTTACGGCGCTGTCATAGGCCCATTTGACGATACGATTGACCTCTTCGTCGATGATGGTGGCCGTTTTCTCGCTATATTCACGCGAGCCGGTCGCCAGAGATGTACCCGCGAAAGGGTCCTCGCGTTCGCTGAAGGAGATGGCACCAAGCCGGTCGCTCATGCCCCAGCGCGCAACCATCTGGCGCGCGATAGCTGTCACACGCTGCAAATCGTTTTCCGCGCCGGTGGTGATGCGCCCGATAGCCACCTGTTCGGCGGCGCGCCCTCCCAGGGCCGTTACCAGTTGCGACTCCAAAAACTCTTTCGAGTAGTTGTAGCGATCATCCAGCGGCGTGTATTGTGTGACGCCGAGAGCCTGGCCGCGCGGAACAATCGTCACTTTGGTGACAGGATCAACGTTCTCGGTCAGCAGACCGGTCAATGCATGTCCGCCCTCATGATAGGCCACGACGTTCAAGTCCTCTTCGCTCAAGACGAGCGGGCGTTCCGCGCCGATGAGGATTTTATCAAGGGCCTCTTCAAAGCAGTTTTGCGTAACGTAATCGAGGTTACGACGCGCCGCCAGCAATGCAGCCTCGTTGACCAGGTTGGCGAGATCAGCGCCGACCATGCCGGGAGTGCTACGCGCGACAGCTACAAGATCAACATCGGGACCCAGAGGAACGTTTTTCGCGTGTATCTTGAGAATGGCGAGACGGCCATTCCAGTCAGGACGTTCCACCGAGACGCGCCTGTCGAAGCGACCCGGACGCAGCAGAGCTTTATCGAGTCCATCGGGGCGGTTGGTAGCAGCAATGACGACCACCGCCTGGCGGGTATCGAAGCCGTCCATCTCGACCAGCAACTGGTTGAGGGTCTGCTCGCGTTCGTCGTTGCTGTTGATGCTGGAGCCGCGCTGGCGACCCACGGCGTCGATTTCGTCGATGAAGATGATGCTTGGTGAAGCTTTCTTGGCCTGGTCAAACAGATCGCGCACGCGACTGGCTCCCACGCCCACCAGCACTTCCACGAACTCCGAGCCGCTCATTGAGAAGAACGGTACACCGGCTTCCCCGGCGACCGCGCGCGCCAACAGCGTCTTGCCGGTTCCCGGAGGACCGACCAGCAGCACACCGCGTGGAATCTTGCCGCCGAGTTTCTGGAATTTGCCCGGCGTTTTCAAAAACTCAACCACTTCTACAAGATCATTTTTGGCCTCGTCGACGCCTGCCACATCCGCGAAGGTGGTGCTGGGGCGATCTTCCATGATGACTTTGGCCTTGCTCTTGCCGAAACTGAAGATGTTCTGTTGCCCCTGGTTGGCGCGTCTGAAAATGAAGAAGAAGACGCCGATTACCAGCACCCAGGGCAACAAGTTGAACAAGATGCTCAAGAATACGCTGTTGTCAGAGGCCGCTTTGGCCTGGTAGCTGACGCCATGCTGATTCAGGAGTGTGGTAAGGTTGGGATCGCCGTTGGTAAGTTGCGTAAAGTGGAAACTGGTGCCGGTTTTGGTGGTTCCACTCACATCGGTTATGGTTTGAGATGTTTTGAAATCGCCATTGGCGTCCTGCCCGCTGAACGTCACGTCTTTGACATTGCCGGCAGTTACCTCCTGGTAAAATGTGCTGTATGGTATTTCAATCGCATTGGGATTGCTACTGCTTGAACCCTGCGTAAAGAACTGGATCAGGTACCACCCCAGTAATAAGAGACCGAGTATAATTAAGGTGCGCACAATCAGCCGCGAACCTGACGGGCGCGGCGGACCGCCATTGCCATCGCCATTATTCCCACCATTGGGATTAGGACCCGGACGCTGCGGATTCGGCCTGTCATTGGGGGTACGCTGGTACATATATCTGGCCCCGACATCCATAGATTTCGACCTGCTTTCTTATTTCGACCGGGCGCAATGATTGAGGCCCCTACGACCGATCAGCGTGTTTGATGCTCTATAAGGATAATAACTTGTTTTCAAGCTACCCGCAAGTGCGGATGGTATAAACTCTGCCACTCCTGCGATGATTACAATATATATACGTAGCAGGTCGCATAAAAGTTGACGAGTTTAGCAGTCATTTACATGGATTGCCAGACATGTGTCCAGTCTGATAGATGATGTATAATTTAGCATATCGAAAAATGAAAATGCAGAGGTAAGACGTGGAACATTGTTATGCACTGATTGTTGGCATCGAACAGTACCAGGACGTGGCGCACTTCGCATCGCTGCCGTTCGCGCAGGCGGACGCGGAGGGTTTGTACCAATTACTGATCGATCCTGAACGCGGCGGCTGGCGAGCGGAAAACGTGGTATACCTGGCGGGCGAGAATGCGACACGCGATGAGATCGAGAGCCAGTTGCGCGAACTTTGCCTTGTGCGCGCTCAGCCCCACGATCTGATTTTGATTTATTTCTCCGGCCATGCGCTGCTCGATCCCGCCACGCAGGATGGGTACCTGGCTTTGCGCGCCACAAAGGCGGAACGGCCCGCCACCGGCCTGCATATCCCCACGCTGGTCGATCACTATTTGTGCGATTCAAAAGCGGGTAATATCCTGACCATTCTGGATGTCGCGCACACGGGCAGCACATGGAAACATAAGAAGCCGTCTGAAGATGCCGCGCTGCTTTTCGGCCAGTCTCTGGGCGATTTGCCGCGCGATAAAGGGCGCGTTGTGCTTACATCGCAGCGCCAGGGCGAAATATCGCGCGCGCAAATGGAGCAGGGACGCGGTATTTTCATGTCGCATTTGCTCGACGCGCTGGAAGGAAAATCCGTCAATCCGCGCACAGGGAGTATCACGCTGGGTACGCTCTACGATTATCTCGATGAAACGATGGCGCGCGACGAGGTCCAGTACCCGCAGAAGTTCGGCAATGAATATGGTGCTATGACCCTAATCGCATGGGCGGAATGGAAAACAGCTTCCGCGCCACAGCCGCCGGGCCGCGAACGCCGCGTGATAGGCGTTGAGGTGACACCCCTACATATTCTCACCGGCCATCACGGGCATGTCGATGACGTGGTATTCTCGCCCGATGGCACAAAGCTGGCTTCGTGCGGCGAAGATATGACGGTGCGCTTGTGGGAAACCGCGTCGGGCGCGCTACTGCACACCATCACGGGGCATGAAGGGGCAGTTATGGGTGTAGACTACGCGCCCGATGGCAAGATGGTTGCTTCCTGCTCCGAAGATAAAACGGTACGCCTATGGGATGCTCGCTCAGGTGAGGCCATACGGGTGTTGCAGGGACATAATAGTGCGGTCTGGACGGTGGCTTTCTCGATAGATAACCGGATGCTGGCCTCCTGCTCCAACGATGAAAGCGTGCGTATCTGGAGTCCCGCGACGGGCGAAACGCTGCATGTATTGCAGGGACATCATAACGTGGTGGTTGGCGTCGATTTTTCCTATGACAGCATGTTGCTCGCTTCCTGCTCTTTTGATAAGACTATTTGCCTGTGGGACATGCGTACCGGAACATTGCAGCGCCGCCTGCGCTATAGCGACATCGTGTATGGCGTAGCATGGTCGCCCGATGGCAATTTGTTGGCCTCCTGTTCCGCCAATGGCTCCATCTGCCTGTGGGACACCTCCAGCGGCCAGCTCGCGCAAATTCTGACAGGTCATGATGGGGCAGTCTGGACGGTCGATTTCTCTGCTGATGGTCGCCTGCTGGTCTCTGGCTCGGAAGATGGCGCGTTGAAATTATGGGATGTGCGCCAGGGCCGCGCTCTGCAAACCATCAATCATCGCATCGAGGTGTACGGCGTCGTATTCGGCGCAAATGGTCTGCTGGCGAACAGCGCCGAGGATGGAGCCGTGCGAGTGTGGCAAACTGAGGTAATTGAGGGAT
>DASTKD010000241.1:0-4161 GCA_035716135.1 Ktedonobacteraceae bacterium | reverse complement strand
CTCATCCACCCAACCCCGCCCCTTGTCCCTACAGAACGGGGGAATTCACATCTTGTGTACAAACGGTATTTACTTTATACTGTATGCAACGGGAATCGCTTCTTCACTCTGTGGGCGCGGTGATGAAGAGAACAGATTTCCCGTTCATTTTTCGTCAACATTTCCTTTTTATTTTCTCACCCAATTATCTTATGCAGTACAAAATTCTATCCTTTGGCGAAGAAATATGATATACTTAGAAGAGTTTAATTCGCAGGGAGGAACTATACATCTATGCCACAGCTGACAGAAATTGAACGAACGTTGCGCCGCATACGCCTGATGACCGAAGAGGGGCTGGAAGAGGACGTGTTGGAGCAACTGGACGCTCTGCATACCGAAGACATCCAGATGCAAAAGGAAATCACGTATACACGCGCCTGGTACTATACACAGAAGAGGCGTTGGAGCGAAGCTTTCCAGGAGCTTTCATCGCTCTATGATCCGCGTACCATCCAGGATGATTGGGAGGATGCGTCGCACACAGAACGCGAGCGACGCGCATTCTACCTGGTCTGGCTTGGCAAAGTCGCGGTGAACCTGTCGCGCTACGAGGATGCCTCGCGTCACTTCACGCAATGCCTCTCGATTCTCGATTTGCGACGTGTGCATCTGCCAAAGATACGCATCAAGGCGTTGTACGGCCTGGCGATGACCTGCATTATAGCAGGCTTATACGCCCTTGCCATTCAACATTACCAGGAAGCGTTGAAGGTCTGCGCAAAAGAAAAATTGCAGGAGCAGCTCAAGAAGGACATCGCGGACATCCATCACGGTCTGACCGAGGCTTATCGTCTTACGGGAGATTTCGATCGCGCGCGAACCAATGGACGCATGGCTTTACAGATGTATGAGGGCTTGCATGATCGCTACAATGAGTGCCGTATGTACAATCAGCTTGGCAGGATTGCCTATCAATTAGGTGAATATCAGACTGCCTCTGAACTTTATATGGAATCGCTTTCGCTCGCCACGCTTGAAAACGAGGTGGGCATGAAGATGATTAACTTCATTGCGATGGCTGATGTGCGCCTGGCCGAGACGCGCCTGGATGAAGCGCAACGCTATTGCGATCATGCTCTGGAAGTAGCGGAACAGAAGCAGGACGATCATCACATGTGCGGCGCGGTATACCTGATTTGCGGCAAAGTAGCTTTCGCAAAAGCGAAACAGGCGCAAGGAGAGCAGGCATGTCATCTGCTGCAAGAGACGCTGGACATCTATGACAAGTCCGAAGCGCATCTGCTACAGACGCAAGCTCCAACTCCGCTCTCTGAACTCTATGGACGACGCGCGGAGGTATATGAAGCCATGAACCGGCCTCAAGAGGCTCTGGCTTGCTGGAAATCGGTTTTCGCGCTCTCTTCCACGCCCCGAAAAGGCACTGGCTGGTACGAATAGGCTGTAGCGACGCCCCCCGGGGGCGTCGCTACACTTTCAGGCCGATGCGTTCTTGCAATTCGCTGGCGACGCTATAGGGGTCGCGTTCTCTTGCAGTGATGTCTTCGATGAATTTGCGCCATTCGTCCTCGCTCACGCTTTGCTGTAAAGCGTTCATCAGAGCGTGTGCCAGCAACGCCTGCACTTCGCTGCGCACCTGGCGTTGCGCCCTCTGCGCAAGCATCCCGCTCTCCGCCAGGTAGGTGCGATGTTCTTGCATGGCATCTACCAGTTGCGTAATGCCTTGATTCTTAATAGCGGCAGTTTTGAGGACGGGAATACGCCAGTATGGTTTTGTTTTATCGTGCTGGCGGCGTGTTGGATCGAGGCTGAGCAGCATCGCCAGTTCCGCGACGGTCTGGTCCGCGCCCGGCTTATCGGCTTTGCTCACCACAAAAATATCGGCGATTTCCAGGATACCTGCTTTAATAGCCTGCACCTCGTCGCCCATGCCAGGCGCGGTCACTACCAGTACCGTTTGCGCCGCGCGCATGACCTCGACCTCCGCCTGCCCCGTGCCGACTGTTTCAATAATGATGGGGTCATAGCCTGCCGCGTCCATAGCCCGCACTACATCGCGTGTAGAGGCAGAAAGACCGCCCACGCTGCCCCTGCTTGCCATGCTGCGTATGAAGACGTTGGGATCGCCCGCCAGTTCCATCATGCGAATACGATCACCCAGAATCGCGCCGCCAGTGAAAGGACTGCTGGGATCGACGGCTACCACGCCCACTTTGCGCGTACGCTGGCGCAATTCGCGCGCCAGATGCGTTACCAGCGTGCTTTTGCCAGAGCCAGGCGCGCCCGTCACGCCGACGATCTGCGCTTTGCCGGCGCGTAAATGTAGCTCGGCGAGATAGCGACGCGCTACCGGCATATCGTTTTCAATCAATGTCACCATACGCGCCAGCGCGCGGCGATCGCCCGCCAGCAGACGCTCAACGAGATTTTGCAAAACTCACCTCACTGCGCGTCCTTATACATCGGCGGTCAGGCGGTCGGCCTGAATATTGGCTCGCACGAAATTGATGATGTCCTCCGTCGAGGTGCCAGGCCCAAAACAGCCCTTGATGCCCAGCGCTTTGATGGCCGGTATATCCTCGTCGGGCAGGATACCGCCAGCCGCCACAAGCACATCATCGACAGCATTTTCTTTCAACAGTTCCATCACCCTGGGAAAGATAGCCATGTGCGCTCCCGATAGAATGCTCATCAGAATCGCGTCTACGTCTTCCTGGATGGCGGCTTCCACGATCATTTCGGGCGTCTGGCGAATCCCGGTGTAAATGACCTCCATACCCGCGTCACGCAGGGCGCGCGCGATCACTTTAGCTCCGCGATCATGCCCATCCAGGCCAGGCTTGGCAACTAACACACGTATTGGGCGAGTTTCATCCATATCTATGACTCCACTCTTTATTCTACTACGCCGAATGCCCTGCGTATCTCCTCTTCCCCTTCGCGGTTTACCAGCGCGAAGATGTCGTCGCCAGCGTGAACCTCGGTTTCTGCGGAGGGGAAAATGGGCTGCTTGTCTCGTATCAACAGCACGATATTACTGCTGCGCGACAGGTTTACGTCACGTAGCGCTTTGCCGACCAGTGGCGAGTCGGTCGGAACGCGCACTTCCACAATCTCCAGGCCCGCGCTTTTGAGCGTCATGAGTTGCACGAAGCGGGAACTGGGCAGTTCGGACTCGATCAGCGAGAGAATAGACTTTGTCGGGCTAACCGTCACGTCGATGCCGAGTTTATAGAAAATATCCGCGTGTTTGGGATTATTCAGACGCGCAATGGTGCGATTCACCTTGTAGCGTTTTTTGGCAACCTGGCAGATGACCAGGTTATCCTCGTCGTCTCCAGTCACAGCAATCATGACATCTGCCCGGCTTGCGCCTACCTCTTCCATCGTGCGAGCTTCGCACGCATCGCCGCGTAAAACCGCAGGCCCCAGTTCTTCGCTGAGCGTCTGGTAGCGCATCGCGCCTTTCTCAAGCAGCAGCACTTCGTGACCATGATTGAGCAAGTTTTTCGTCAGGTAGTAGCCAACGTCGCCGCCGCCGCCAATGATGATATACATATGTGTGCCTCTATTTCTGCTTCTTCTCGGTGAGAGCATCGAAGATCATCTGTGATCCGACAAGGGTGGGACAATACGTTTCCAGGCCAAGTTCGCGGTAGGTTTCTTCACGAATGGGGTCATATATCCTGCACACGACCCTTTTCACCTTGAACATCTCTTTAGCGATCTGACTTGCCATAATATTGCGGTTGTCGCCGTTGGTTATGGCTGCAAATGCGTCAGCTTCACGGATGCCAGCGCGGATCAGCACATCTTCGTCAACGCCGTTGCCGACATGGGTAGTGCCTTGAAAGTCGGGGCTAAGGCGTTGAAAGGCGTCGCTGCTCTGATCGATGACCGAGACAGTATGCCCGGCCCGGCCCATCATGTCGGCCAATGTAGCCCCTACACGCCCGCATCCAAGTATTACTATTTTCACGGGTTTCCTCCTGTTGCGAGAAACGAAAAATCCTTCCTGGCTTTGCTCCAGCAGGTTCGTTTAATCTTGTACATTGTATCACCTTGCCAGAGTGGTTACTAATGAACATGAACAATCAAAGTCGGCCCTGTCATTCTGAGCGCAGCGAAGAATGACAGGGGATGACTGGTTTTGATCGTTAA